>JALRLN010000069.1 GCA_023254445.1 Candidatus Poseidoniaceae archaeon
CTCGCGCGACGGGTGGACCTCGGCGTCAAGCACCACTGGAGCGTTGAGGACCTCGAACGCATCGCTTCCAACCTTCACCTCGTCGAGGCGGGGCGGCAGGTGGTGTGGGAGCGCCCCGGTGAACGTCACCTCGTCCTGAGGCTCAATGCAGAGGGCTGAGGTCGAGCGGCCCAGCGTCCAGAAGGGTCACGCCAGGGACGAACACGTTCGCGCAGAAGCCGTGCCGGAAGACGATGGCTCCGGCCCCCCACTCGTCGATGTAGCGGTTCATCTGCTTGGCCATCTTCTTGCGCTGGAAGTCCACGTCGGCCCCGTAGAAGTGCTTGGCATCGATCCACGCGACCGGCTCGCCGTTGATCTCGACGTGGTCGAGGAACAGCAGGTCGGGCGTGGCGATCGGTCGGCCGTGTTCGAGGGATTGCTCCGCGACCATCTCTGGCTGACGGCGCAGCCGCACCCCCTGGGCCTCGAACCAATCCGCAAGGATCTCCTCGAAGAGGTCCGCTGCGTCCGCGGACTCGGACTGGTCAACGTTGGACACGCGGTCGGCCGCTTCGGCCGCCTCGAATTCCTCGCGTTCGCGCTGCTTGAGGCGCTTTGGATCCTTGAAGGACTCCTTGATCTTCGTCTTGCCCCACCCCTTCTCTTCAAGCACGGTGCGGAAGATGTTCATCGGGGGGAAGTCGAAGCGCTTTGACAGGTCAACGATGCTGACGCCTTCGTCGTACGCCGACCGCAAGGCCTTCCCGCGCGATTTCATCTTGTAGTGCGAGTACACGGTTTTCTGCTGAAGGAGCGCGCTGCGCAAGGACAGGGCCTGCTCGAGGGTCATGTGGAAGGCGTCCACGCCTGCACGGATTTCCTCGACCCGCTCGTCAGGAAGCCAGCCGAATTCGCCCTTCCGCACGACCAGTTCGGCGGCCTTTTCCTCCTCCTTGAGGGGGACAGGGGTCAGCGGCCACTCAAAGGAAAAGCGGCGTGGCTCTTCCATGTCCTCAGGGTGGCCCATGACCTTCCCCGAGCGCGTGAAGCGGCCTTCGGCCCGGTCGCGGGCCACCTTCGACGCTTCCGCACCCCTCGCTCGCGCGGTGTCGATGGGGGCGCCACCGTAGCGACGCTTGCCGCCATCCCCTCTGCTGCCCCGGCCTCCGCCGCCACCGCCTCGGTTCCCAGAACCCCCTCGACGGTCGCCGCCACCGCTTCGCTGGCCCCCGCCGGAGGATGAGCCCCCACGTGCTCCTCCTCCGGAGGAACGACCGCCTCCTCGACGGCCGTTGTTGGAACGGCGGCGAGGTCCACGTCCTCCTGAGGAGCCTTGCTCGCCGCTCATGCACGTCAGCCTCAGCCGACGCTCTTTGAACACCGTGGTTCCGCTTCCTCATGCAGGTCGCTTGACCGGCATCCTTGAGGGAGGGAGGTGAGGCTCAGCATCATGGCCCGAAACGCCGTGCTGCTGGTTCTGCTGCTCCTCGCCGCGCCGTGGATGCCCCTGACCCACGTCAGCCTCGACGCCCCCGCGCCTTCACCCGCTGGCGTCTGGACCAGCACCGACACCACCTTCCTTGACGGGAGCACGGAGCACGCAGCGAGCCTCGGCCCGGGGCTCAGCGGCTTTGTGCGCTACGCCACGGTGCCTGGCGCAGGCTTGGCGCAGGGCAGCGTGGACTATACGCTCACGCCGAGCGAGGTGGTGGAGCAGGACGCGTACAGCCTCGCCACAGGCGGGCTGTCCGGCATCGCCGCAAACACCAGCGTCACCGCGAACGGCTTGGTCTTGACCACGACCCTTGGGGGACCACCACAGTCCGGCAACACCAGCCAGCAGGTGTCCACCGCGGTGCAGTGGACCGGTACGAAAACCTTCGATGTCCTTCGCTTGGTGTGCAACGGCAGCGTCTGCGGTGCCGTCACGGGCACGAACCTGACCATCATCGCGCGGGAGATCATCCTCGAATCGGGCACCTCCATCTCGGTGAGCGGGGCCATGAGCAGCGGAACGGGCGCTGGGACGTCGACCACGACGCCCAGCAACGGCCGCAGCGACGGTGCCGGAGGCGGCGGCCACGGTGGCGCTGGCGGCGCCGGGGGAGGCAGCAACGGCGGTTCTGGTGGGTCGACCTACGGCAACGGGACCGAAGCGGGCAGCCCCGGCGGGGACGTGACGGGCAACAGCAACTACAACGACGCCTACGGCGGAAACGGCGGTGGGCTGCTCACCCTTCGCGCCGGCTCGATCATCGTCAACGGGACCCTCAACGCCAACGGCGACGACGGGGATGCGGGCGTCAATCCCAACAGCGGCACCGGACCCGGCGGCTCGGGTGCAGGCGGTGGTTCAGGCGGCAGCATCGAAATCGTCGCGAACACGCTCTCCGTGTCGGGCATCGGTTCCATCACGGCCAACGGCGGTGACGGAGGCGACGGAAAGGACGGGCAGCAAAGCGGCGCTGGCGTCATGATGTACGACGGAGGCGACGGAGGCGGTGGCGGTGGCGGCGGTTACGTCAGCATCACCACCACCGTGGGCGGCTATGCCTCCCAAGGCACGGTCACCGCGAACGCCGGAGGCGGCGGCGCGAAGGGGCTGAAGTACGGCACCGGAATCGATGGCGTCGACGGCTCTGCCGGCTCCGCCGGCACCGTCTCGACGAGCACCTGGTCGGGCTACGCAACGGGGTCCTTCGCTGCCTCGAACGGTGTGTACCAGGCCGACGCCATCGCCTTCCCCTCCGTTCGTGGACCTTTGTGGATGAACCACAGCGCCACCGTCCCCACGGACGCCACGCTGGAGGTCATGGCCCGCACCTCGATGTCCCCCCCGGGCACCGCATCGCCTGCATGGTCCAACTGGAGCATCGTGCCGCTGTCCAACGCCTCCCTTGGCAGGGCCACCTACCTGCAGGTCGCCTACGCCATGACACGAACCGGCACGGCGTCCCCGAACGTCATGGGCTTCGACCTCGACGGCACCCGCTGGACCACGGTGGACAGCCTGTCCTTCAGCCTCGCCTCCCACACCGTTCCCACACCGAGCGACATGACGCTGACCACCTCGTCGGCCAGCCTCGACCTCGGCAACGCGGCCTTGACCTTCAGCCTCCCCGATGACGCGGACCCCGTCGGCGTCGGGCGGATGTGGTTGGGCTGGACGCCCACCGACGCGTCCCTCATGGTTGAACACAGCACCCTCGGGGTGCTGATGGACGTCGACACCGACGCGGGCGTCGGGCACGACCTGGTGCTCAGCCACGCCGACCTGACGAGCATGCTGAGCACGGCAACGCTGCGCACCGCGACCGACGGTCGCGTGTGGAGGGACGTCACCCTCGACCTCGCCTCGACCACGGCGCTTGGCGACCTCGGGTTGAGCGTCGGGCACGTCGCCGTGCCTTGGTCCATGGACGGCACGCTCGACCTCGCAGCAGCCACCAACGCCTCCATCATCGACGCGTGCAGCAGCATCTACCTCAGCACCACGTGCGGCACCCTGTTGACGCACGACTTGACCTACGCCGCCGGACCGACCACGGACGCCGACGTCTCGCTGGTCGTGCGGGACCCGTCCCTGACGTGGGTCGACGACGAGCCACCCCGCTTGTCCCGCGTCCTGCACCGCTACGGTGGCGTGGACGCGCCCACCGTCCGGCTCGGTGAACAGACCGCTGTGGTGGTCGAGGACCTGATCGACGAATCCACCGCCACCGTCGACCTCTGGTTGGCCACGACGGTGGGCGACGAAGCCGACCGCATCACGGCCTCATGGAACGGCGCGATGGGGGGCTGGGTGACCGTGCTCAACACCGCCGATCACATGGACGCCCCTGGCAGCCTTCCGGTGAGTGTGCGTCTCACCGACAACCGCGGCAACATGGCCGTCGAGGAGAACGCCTACGCCTTCACGGTGCTCGACAGCATGCCGGAGGTCGCCACCTTCACCATCGTCGCCGACAACGGCACTGCCTTGCTGGAAGGCGACGTGTTGAACGGGGTCTGGGAAGGCGAAGCCCCCGAGTTCTCGTTCGAAATCACGGACGCAGGTGGACGTTCCGACCTCAAGGCCGTCGTCGACGTGGACCGGGCGGGCATCGTCACGTCCCTTGAGGCGCCGTGGGACGCGGGACGCGAAGCCTACGTCGCAATGTGGACGCCGGACCGTGCCGATCATGGGACGTGGACGTTGGAGGCCATGCTCACCGAAGCCGCTTCCCCCTTCGCGAGCGACGACGACGGACTCCAGGTGGGTGCCGACGCGGTGCTCGTCCTCGTGGACCGAACCGCACCCACCAACCTCACCATCGAGGCACCGGAGCACGTCATGCTTGGTGCTGATTTGCTCCTGTCCGGCTCCTGGCGCCTTTCGCCCGACGAATCGGTGACCGCCTCCCTCATGCTGCTGGACGCCAGCGGCGCCACCGTTGACCAGACGGGTGTTGGACCCGGACCCGTCGATTCGGTGGACCTGAGCGTGGACGCCGCCCTCCTCGAAGAGGGGGTCTACCGTGCCGTCCTCGAGGTGCTGGACGCGGACGGAAACGCCGCGACGCCCGTCGAGCTCACCGTGACCGTCGACCAACCGGTCGGTGTGTTTGGCGAGGTCGGGGCGGAACGTGACGGGGCCACGGGCCTCAACGTCACGTGGTCCTTCCTCAGCGACCTGCCGGCCGCGAACCTCAGCGTCCGCCTCGATGGCGTCGTGATCGATGCCATGGCCGTCAGTGAGGGCGAGGGGCGGCTCAGCCTTGACCTGCTCACCGCAGCGGCGGCCCCCCTTGGGTCCGGCGCCAGCGAAGCCGTGCTTGACGTGGACCTCTGCCACCTGGAAGTTGATTCGTGCTTGTCGAACCGGACCGTGCTCGACCTGTCCATGCTGCAGGACCTTGGATTGAGCGGGACCTGCGTCTCCACGACGCCGGACGGCAACGCGTCCGACCTGTTCGTGTGCCAGATCGCCAACAACGGCCTGCTGCCCGTTCACCTCACGTGGCGCACCACCGTAGACGGCGTTGACGACGGGTGGACCATCACCGTGCAGCCGGGCGCTGAACGCGCGCTCTGGGAGAGCAACCCCGCCTTCACGCGGTGGAACGAAGCCGACCGGGCGACGGTCGCGTGGGGCGTGTCGTGGTCCTTGACCGCGTCCCACGAGGTTGGGCCCACGACCGTGCTGCAGGAAGGGACCTACAGCGTCGAGGCGTCCGAAGACGGCACCACACCGACGGACGACGGCAGCGGCACCCAAAGCGACGCGGCCGAAGGGCGGGGCGGGGCCACGTGGATCGGATTGGGTGTGCTGCTGCTCCTTGCGGTGGCCGGAGGCGCGGCGATGGTCCTGCGCCGGCCTTCGCTGAGCGAGGACAAGGTGTCCTCGTGGACCGAACCGCACCTGCCCGAGACGACGGTGCCGGAGGCCCACACGCCGAACGAGCCAGCGAGCGTTGACGACCCCGAGGCCGTTGCCTACCACGACGGACTGCTGGAGCAGGGATACGGTCCCGAGGACGCCCTCGCCTACACCCGTCAGTACTTCCCTCACTTCCGGTCCTGATCAGGCCTCGGCCGCGGACGAGAGGTCGTCCAACCACCGCTCCATCAAGCGATGCACGTCGGAGCGCAAGCGGCGCCCGAGCAGGCGATGGACGCCGCGAGGCTTCCAGAGGACGGCGGCTTCCACGCCGCCCTCGGCGTCCGCGAGGACCGTCAAGCGAAGCAGAAGACCGTCGAACGCGCGACCAACCGGCACCGAACCTCGGGATTGCCCAACAAGGCGGAGGGTGAGTTCGGCAAAGGGAGGGGACGCGCCCTCCCGTACCTCCTCCACGTGCCAGCGCTCGACGACGGGTGCTCCGAGGATGATGCGGTGGAGGTCGATGTCCATGCCCGCTTCGGGCCGACCGACCGTTTCAGCGAAGACCACGGCACCACCCGCCATCCACGACGGCCATGCCTCCAACCGCTGGAACAGTTGCTCCGAGTTCATCAACCAGATCAAGCTGGCCAATTCCAACCCGGTCACAACTCCAACCAAAAAATTCAACCCTCTCCCCGCTCTTGCCATCCTCGCCGCCATCGCACTTGTGACCCTTGGTTTCCTGCCTTTTTTGAAATCTCCAAAAATTACCACCTCCACTCCAAAAATTACATCTCCCAATTGGGACGAGGTGATCCTTAGCGGCCATCAAGGCGAGGTCACTTGCTCCCACTTCTCAACCGATGGCAAAATTGCGATAACCGGATCCAATGACAAGCAGGCGATCGTTTGGGATACCCTGAATAAAACTGAAAAATTCAAACTGAAGCAACACACCGCAAGTGTCACCGCTGTCGCAATCTCCCATGATGGCTCGATGGCTTTGACAGGTGGCGACTTCCTCGACAACATGATTGTTCTCTGGGACCTTAAAAATGGAACAAAAATCAGGGAGTTGAAAGGCCATGAGCATCGCATCCGGGGATTGCACTTCCTTCCCGATGGCAAGAGGGCGATTTCCTGCAGCTTTGATTGCACCGCGCGGTTATGGGACCTGGACACAGGCAAGCAAATACAATTCTTCGAAAAGATGGACACCTATGATCCCAAAAACCTCAGGTTTGGTTCACCCAACCAGGTCTGGCATATGGATGTTTCCGAGGATGGCAAAACCATGGTTTGCTGCATGAGGGATGGCAGGATCTGCGTGCATGATGTTGAATCGGGAAAAAGAAAAAATACCCTCAACGGCCCGGACCAGTTTTACAAGGCTTTATCCATAAACCAGGATGCCAGCATCGCAAGAACTGCGTTTGGCGGCCAGATGCTTGGAATGAAGGACCCATATGACTTA
>JALRLN010000006.1:0-10556 GCA_023254445.1 Candidatus Poseidoniaceae archaeon
GCCTCTTTCCACATCCTCCTGTGGTCAATGGGATAGATCAGTTCGATGAAGGGGACAAGACGGAAAAAATTCCGGACCGGACGCCTGGCTTCGGAGGAGGAAGGGCGAGGCTCGTCCTTCATGGATCGACGGTGGTGCGTTGAGTGGACAGTCTTTGTGGGGTGCGAGGGTGAACCCGCTCAAGGAGGCTGCGCGGTCGCTTCGGTCGCGCGTGAAGGGGTTCACTGCGAGCCTGCCTCACCACCCTCGGGTCCAAACAACCGGTCATGCCTTCTGGAACACAAAGGTCTTCTCGCCTCGCAACAGGCCGTATCGGAGCACATCGGTGCCTTCAGCACAACACCCTGATGATGTACCGAGGTGTTCTGATCGTCGAGTGTTGCTACGAACCTCCCCCCGCAAGGATCGAGCATCGCCTCGCGGCGTTGAGCACGACGATGAACGCGGGCCGTTGTGATCACGTTTGAGGCAACGGTCAGGTTATTCCGAGGACGCCTCGAGTTCCTCAATCGCCTTGGCGAGCACAGGTGCAAACACCAAAAAAACGCCCGCGGCGAGCGCCAAGGCAACGGTTCCACCAGCAAAAAGGAAGAAACCAACGCTGTCCGCTGCAGAACGTCCAACGAGGCTGTCACGATGCCAGGCCATGGCGCCAAACGTACAGAGACCAAGGCCACCAGCAAGCAAGACCGTTCCAAGGACGCGGACGAAGAACAAGGCCTTCTGTTTGTGCTTCGCCAACCGCAGCGCGACAATGGAGAAGAGCAACTTGAGAAGGCTTTCCGTGACACGACGTTCGACTGCATCCATGGACTGGCAGCAATCAGGTTTGGGACTTATCGATTATGCCGAATCGAGACGGCTCCGCCTCAGGCATTGGTTCCGACAGCCGCTTCTGAGCATGAACGCCGTCACTCGGCCGCCGCGGCCGCTTTCTTTCGGTTGCGGTTCCACTTCTTGATGCGAGGCAATTGCCACTTGATGATGCCCGTCCAGAAGACGACCGCCATCACCACCCCGCCGACAAACATGGTGACCTGCGGGCGGTCGTCCCAGAAGTTGACGTCCTGGTTCATGGTGATGGGGAAGAAGTAGGCCGAGATCATCAGACCAAACCCAAGATGGATCCATCGCAAGCGTGTGTTCCAATTCGCCATGCAAAGCGACGCCAATGCCTCGCTTTTGAAAGTGGCCGCGTGGAGGTGGGGAACGGGTCGATTCATGGTGCAGGGGGCAGGATTCGAAGGTTGAGCACTGGACAGCAAGAAGAAAGTACAGTCTCAGGAAGTGCGATGCCTAGAATTCTGCACTCAAACGGTTCAATCAGCAAGAAGAGAAGTGCAGGGGGCAGGATTCGAACCTGCGAACCGTTGAGGAATGGGACCTAAACCCACCGCCGTTGACCAAGCTTGGCGACCCCTGCTCGACCCTGCGACGGGGGAGGGTCACATCAAGGTGAGGACGGCGCTCACGTGCGGAGCGCAGCGCGGGCGCTGGCGGTCGTGACGCCAAGCAGCACGAGGCTGACCAACACGAAGGGGAGCATGAAGAACAGCAATCCAACGTCTTGCCACACAAGCCCCTGCTGCAGCACCGCACGGTCCGGCTGCAGGGGGTCCACGTAGACCGTGACGGGAGCATTGGATGGATGTTCAGCAACGAAGATCTCGGCCCGTTGTTCGCTGCTCCAGCAGTTCGCCTCGCTCGTGAGGCTGACCACGTGCCCGGTCCGGTTGTCCCCGAAGCGCTCCCACGTGTAGGTGACCACGGGGCAGTATTCCGTGCTGCTTCCTCCCTCGCTGTCGGTGAATGTGAACGATTCGTAGGCTGAGTCATGCATCCAGCCGTCGACAGCCTCCCAACCGCTGGTCGCCCGCTGGTCCAGCACCGGCAACCCGATGGCAAGGACACCGACCGTCGTCCCCAAGGTCCAGAACAAGGTGAAGAGGCCAACGGCGGCCACGGCACCCCACGAACCATCGATCGGTGCTTCGTCCTCGTCGTCGCTTCCCGTCGAGATTGACGCCACGTCAGGCTCTGAGGGGTTTGAGGGCACCAGCTCCACCGGAGCAGCGGGCAGAAGGTCCGACCCACCTGCGGGCGCGTCAGGCTCCTTCGGAGATGCTGACGCTTCGTCCGAAGGGGCCGGGATGGTGGCAGGGGACGGGGGCGATGGGCCGTCGTCCACCGCCGGCAGGAACGACGCACCCGACGTTTCCCAGAAGGGTTCATCGGGATTCATGCTGAGCAGTTGATTCGCCCCTTGAAGAACTCCACCCCAAATCCTGACGTGAGCAGCCTCATATCGAGAGGGGGCACCCGCAAACCATGGGCACAGGCACGGTGCTTGTTCACCTGGAAGGCATCCGACGCGTCTACGTCTCCGCCGGTGAAACGGTGGCGGCCCTCGACGGCATCGACCTGACCTTGAACGAGGGAGAAGTCGTCGTGATGCTGCTCGGGCCGTCCGGCTCGGGCAAGACCACGCTCCTCAACGTCCTCTCCGCCATGGACAGCCCCACCGAGGGCACGTACCGCTTCCGGGGGGACATTGTGCCATCGGCGCCGGATGCGCTCGACGTTGAGCCCTTTGCCCTCCCCCGCCCCCACCCGCTGCTCTCGCCACCGTTGTGGCTGGTCGAGCGCGTGGTTGGGCTCGTCCTTGGCGTGGTGCGTTGGCCCGGCCGAACGCTGGCCGAACGTCGGCGTGCGAAGGCCCTCGAGGCGCAGGCCGCCTTCCGCCGCGCCAATATTGGGTACGTCTTCCAGCAATACAACCTGCTCGGGGACCTGACGGTGCTGGAGAACGTCATGCTGGCGCAGGAGATCTCCGGCGGTCGAGACCGCGCCCGGGCGAAGCACATGCTCGCCAAGGTCGGCCTCGAAGGGCTCGAGCAGCGCTTCCCTGCCGAACTCTCAGGCGGTCAGCAGCAACGCGTCGCCATCGCTCGAAGCCTGGCGAAGCACGCACGCTTGTTGCTCGGTGACGAACCGACTGGAAACCTCGATTCGGAGACCACCCAACAGGTGATGAAAGCCTTGCTTGACATTTGCAGAAAGGAGGGCGTGACCGCCGTCATCGTGACCCACGACGAGGCGCTCACCGCCCACGCCACCCGCGTCCTGCGGCTTGATTCTGGTCGCTTGCACAGCGACGAGAGGGGAGGGGCTGGAACCCTCGTTGGCAAAGGAAAACACGTCGTCAAGGACGTGCTGGACACCGCTGAAGACGTGGTCGAAAGCGTCCGTCGTCCCGTCGAAGCCGCCATTTCCGGAGGCGTGAACACGGCCAAGGCCCTCGGGGCCGTGGCGAAGGACATCGCCGAAGCGGCTCGGCCCAAGCGAAAGGAGTGAACGGCGTGCGTTTGCAGGTCAAGCGGCTCTTCCGGCACTACGCCCGCAACGGGGTGGTGATGGGGCTCTTCCTGATGCTGCTGATCATGTCCACATCGGTGTCGGTCATGATGGCGGAACACCTCCGCACGGCCGACGAGGTTTACGCTCGCTACTACGAGGCCACGAACCTCGGCGACCTGTTCGTGGAGGGGCCGGATGGATTCACCTACGACCACGAAGCGTTGCTCAGCGCCTGCGAAGGAACGCCTGAGACGGCTGGCCTCTCCATCGGGGGGTGCGAAACGCGCCTCACGCTGCGGGGCGAATACAGCCTGACCGAGGACCAACGGGAGGCCGTGGCGCTCGCCCGAGGGTGCGTTGACGGCGATGCTGCCTGCGCGGACACCGTGGGCGACCAAGCCGTCCTCGTCGTGCACGGCATGGACCTCACGGAAACGGGGCTAGGACGCATCAACCGGCTGTTCGCCCTCAGCGACGATGCGCAAGCGTGGGGAAGCCAGCGCCCCGGGGCTGGAGAGGTCGTCTTGGACCAACAGGTGCGCAAAGAGATGGGCGTGGACCTTGGCGACACGGTGACCATCGAGGTGAACGGCACCGAACATGCCTTCGACGTCGTCGGCTTTGCGGTGCAACCGGACCATGCGTACTGGGTCTCCTCGCCCGACGTGCTCGTGCCGACACCGGGGACGTTGATGGTCGCCTACCTCGACATCGAGGTCCTGGTTGGCTTGAGCGGTATGGACGAAGGGACCCGAAACCGCCTGCTCGTCGACGTGGAAGGGACGCCGGAATGGGACCTGCTCGACACGCCCGAGGTGGAAGGACCCGACCTGCAGGCCTTGCGGGAAGCGCTTGCGACCTCCTTGCGGGAGCAGAACCTGAGCACCGTTCAGGTCGGTGACCGAAGCACCCAGTTCGGGGTTGAGTTGCTTCGGCAGGACCTCGAGGGCGCCAAAACCAGCCAGCCGGTCATGGTCGGCATGCTCGTCAGCGTCTCTGCCCTCATCCTCGCGGTCTCTTTGGAACGCTTGGTGCGCCGTCAGCGGCGGGAAATCGCCGTGCTTCGCTCGCTCGGCACCCCCAGCGGCACCCTCCTGATGTCCTACCTCCTTCCACCGGTTGTTCTCGGGGCCGTGGCTGCCATCGTCGGGATCGCCATCGGCACCCAACTCACCGAGGTCTTCGTTCGCTACTATTTCGGCGTCATCGGGAGCGTCCCTGTGGTCGAGGTGCTCCACGACCCCTCGGTGTGGGTCGCGACCTTCGTGACGGTGATGGTCATCGTCGTGCTCTTCACCTTGTGGCCGGCCCGCTCGGCCGTTCGGCTGTCTCCCGTCGAAGTGGACCGCCGTGAAGCCGGTGAACGTCCCGGCCCCTTCGTGGTCTGGATGAGCCGCTCCCTGCCCTCCTCGGTTGCCTTGGGTGCGCGTTCCATTTTCCGTCACCCGGCCCGGCTTACGGTGACCGTGGTGGGCCTCGGCATGGCGATGATCCTGTCCAGCGGCTTCGCGCTGCTCGTCAACTCGATGGAAGCCTCCTTTGTCGATGCGCAGCAAGCGGACAACTGGGACTACGCCGTGTACCACAACCCCTTCGACACCGCTGAAGTGGACGCATGGCTGGAGGTGGACGGCGGTGTCCACGCGGCGGAGTGGGCTTTGAGCCTGCCCAACGTCAGCCCATCCGACGACACGAGAGCGATGACGCTTGAAGCGCGCACAGCGTTCAGCACCGACGGCAGCACCTCGATGCACAACTCCACCTTGCTCGACGGACGCCTGCCGACGGCTGGGGCGTCGATCCCTGAGGCCCTCGTGGACGAAGGTTCCGCCTCGATGCTCGGATGGTCCATCGGCGACGAAGTCAGCCTCGACGTGGGGGTCACGAGCATCGACGTCGAACTTGTCGGCATCGTCAACGAATTCCAGCGCTCGGTGTGGGTGCATCACGTTGACGTGGCGCCGGACCTTGGGATGGAGGACCGCTACAACGTGCTCTACCTGAAGGGAGGGGGCGAGGGTGCTGCCTCGCCCACCGACATTCCTGGTGTTCAGGTCATCGACCAAGACGAACTGCGAAGCAGTTTCGCCAACGCATGGGAGCAGCAGTCGGAGATCATGTCCGTGTTCATCGGTGTCGGGCTCATGATCGCCGCCATCATCCTGCTGAACACGCTCGTCATCAACCTGACAGAACACGACGCAGAATACGCCACGTTGCGCATCCTTGGTGCCTCAGCCCCACGCATGGCGGGCATCTTGACGGTGGAGCACGCCATCATTGGCACCCTCTCGGCCATCTCTGGGAGCGTGTTTTCCATCCTCGCAGCGGAAGGGATGATGGCCGCCTTCTCAACGTGGAGTTTCCACTTCACGCTCGACCTCGAGTACGTCACGGTGGTCAAGTACGGCCTCGTGCTGCTGGCCGCCGCCTTGCTGATGACGCCGGTTGGTCTGATGCGCTTGCGACGGATGGACCTTGTCGAGCGGTCGAAATCCTTCGGCCAATGAACACCGCCCGATGCAAAAGACAGGCCTTCATATGCGCTTCAACCGGCCTGACGACGTGGACGAGTTGAACGGTCTGGCACGGGTGCTTGTGCACCGTGTGAACCGGGTGCACCTTGCGGTGCTGTTGCTCAGCCTGCTGATGGTCCCGGGCGCCATGCGGGCCTTGGAACCGATCGACATGGAAGCTTACGACATGGCGTCGCCGGAATTGGATGCCCAAGGAGAAATCGACGAGGTCTTCGCCTCCTCGGAGGTGATTGTGGCCTTCCTTGTCACGGTGCGGGATCCGGCCATGGTGGACACCTCTGAGGCGGTCCCACGGCCGCTGACCGTCGACGGTATTGCGGACTGGACCTCCTTCCCCCCCGTCACCGAAATCCTACCAGCAGGCGAACCGTGGGGAGGCATCGACGCCCCCCCGGGCGGTATTCTGAACCTCACGGTCTTGCGGGAAATTGACGCGAAGGCGGACATCGTCCGAAACCACCCCCTCAACGTGACCCTCAAGCCCCTTGTCAACGACGTGACGGGAGCCCAAACCGACGGCGTGATGGCCCTGCCCGACATCTTCCGCGCCTTCATGTCCAACGCGTCCATCCTCACCAAACCCTCCCGCGACGCCTTTGGTGCGGAGGTCCCTGCCCGAACAAACTGGAACGACTGTGGCGTTCTGGACTGCCTCCCCTTCGACGACCAGAACCTCACGCAGGACCACATCGACCTGGCCGCCGAGCGCTTGGTGGACGCGGCGGACGTGACCTTCCTTCGCTGGTTGTCACTGGACCGGGGCTTCCGGGCGGACATGAACGCCGTGAGCGTCGGCCCCATCGGGGCCTCGCTTGGCGAGGACGGATGGTCGAGCGACCTTCGTGGCCAAGGGCGCTGGTCGGCCAGCGCCTCCTGGATGCTCGTCCAACTCGACCGAGGCACCCTGACCGAAGCAGGGTGGACCATGTCGTGGAAGGATGCGGCTCAGGAAACGGCGGTCCGTGTGACCGAGGACGGCGCGGTCGTGGGCGGCTTCCGTCTTGCCGAAGGCGACCTCGTGATGCACCCGCCCGCCTACGACGAAACGGCCTGCACCGCCATGGTCGAGGAGGGCGACGGACCGTGCTCGGTGGAGTGGTCGGTGATGGAACTTGAAGGCTTGATGCGGCGGCACGACATGACGAGCATCACGCTTCAGGTTGGCCAGGCCGTCAACGTCGAGGTGAACCGCGAACTGCAAGGCAGTGCTGGCCTCATCTCGCTGATGGGGCTCGCCATCGCCGTGCTGCTCTTTGTGTCGCTGCGTCGGCCCACGGACGTCGCCATCGTGCTCGTGTCCCTTGGAGCCGCGTTGTTGTGGATGCAGGGCTTGATCGGGCATCTGGTCACCGTCACCGGATGGTTTGGACTAAGCCTGATTGCCCGGTCCCAGTTTTCGAACCTCTTGCCCATCCTCGTGATGGCGCTTGGCATCGACGACAGCCTGCACGCGCTGCACCGCTACAAAGAGGAACGCGCGACGGGAAAAAGCCCTGAAGAAGCCACACATACCTCCCTCAGCAGGGTGGGCCGAGCCATCCTTCTGACGTCCTTGACGACGATGGCAGCCTTCGCTGCGAACCTGTTCTCGAACATCGCCGCCCTCCGCTCCTTTGGAATTGAAGCAGCCTGCGGCATCCTGGCCGCCTTCCTGCTCACGGGCCTGTGGGCGCCCCTGCTGCGGTTGAGCGTTGATCGATGGCTCGAAGCACGTGGAACAGCCACGGACACGACGCGCGCTCACACCAGCGTGCCGGCCGCACTCGCCGCAGTGCCTGTGATCAGCGGGCGCTGGAAGCCGGCCCTCGCCATCGGCGTGCTTGCGCTGCTGCTGACCGTCCCAGCAGCCGTGGGCATGAGCCGCTTGGAAGGCGATTTCGCCGTGGAAGACTTCCTTGACGCCGATTCGGACTTTACGGCGGGCGTGAACCTCGTCAACGCCCGCTTCTCCGACGAAGGAGAACCCGCGGTCTTGCTGCTCGAAGGCGACGTCCTGGACCCTCGCGTCTTCGCAGCGATCGAGGACTTCCGAACCGCGTTGGACGACACGCCCGAAGGGGTGCCCGACAAGATCACCCGGACGCCCGATGGGAGCATCGATATCCTCGCCTTGGACGAAATGGTGAACTTGGCCGTCTTCTCGATGATCGAAGAACCTGCCCCGTTCGAAGCGGCGGGGATGGTGCTTGAGGAGGAGGACTTCGGTGTTGGTTGCTCCCGGACGGGTGCTGCACGCTTGCCGAACCTGGCCGACCGGGGTTGCCTGGCCTTCTTCTACGGCTTCTTGTCCGTCCACGGCGTCCCGGGCACGGCCTCCATCCCGGCGATCCCGACGAGCATCGTCTCGCTGTACATCACGCCGGAAACCCCCCTCGATCCGCATCAGCCTTGGCTGGATGAGGACGGTGCACCGGCCAACTACGAGGTCATGCTCATCCGCTTCGGCATCACGCGGCCGGAGCACTTCCCGAGCATGAAGGGTGGCCTCGAGGAGATCTGGAGGGACCTCGACGTCTTCACCAACCTCTCGTCTGGAACCTACGACGCTCCGGGAGCACCGGAAGGGTCGCCGCTGACCTGGGTGATGCTGACGGGCCGACCTGTCGTGCGCTACACGGCGAGCACGGCGATGCAGGACGAGATGCAATCCTCGCTCATCCTTGGGACCCTCTTTGTCCTCGTCACCTTGAGCATCGGCTTGCGGTCCATCCCTCAAGCCTTGATGTCGCTCGGTCCAATCCTCGTGGTGGTGGTGTGGCTGTACGGCCTGATGCACATGACCGGGGCCAGCCTCAACATCGTCACGGTGACCATCGCGACCATCTCGCTTGGGGTGGGCATCGATTACTGCATCCACGTGACGGAACGCTACCGGGAGAGCCGCCGAGCGGGCCAGGACCATCACGCTGCACTGAAGGCCGTCGGCGGCGCGTGCGGTGCAGCCCTCATCGGCTCGGCCGCATCGGACATCGCCGGATTTGCCGTCATCGCCACTTCCCCAATGGGGCTCTTCTCGTCCTTTGGGACCTTTTCCGCGGCGATGATTGCCCTCTCCTTGTTCGCCAGCCTCGTGCTGACCACCGCCGGCCTTGGCCTGCTGAACGGGCCCACAGCATCGGCGAGCGATTGAAAGAGGGGAGCGCCCGGAGGGGGAGCGTCGGACGCAGGGGGTGGTCCCCGGTGCGGCGGTGAGCCTGATGACGGAAACGCCAGCAGAGGACGAGGAAGACTGGACGACCTTTGCCAGTGCAGCCTTCGGTCAGACGGACTACTCCTTGTGGGACGACGTCGAAGTCGTCGCTGAAACCGAGGACGATGGATTCGACGAGGGTGACGACCTCGACGATGAGATGTGGGAAGAACCGGAGCAGCTTGGCACCCACACCGAGGAAGTCCCTCGAGCACCGAACCCCGCTGGCCACAAGCACATGGTGCGGCTTGGCACCTGCGACGCATGCCTTGGGCGGCTCGGAGGGAAGCAGCGGTGGGACCAGGACATGCGTGCCTCCGGAGAGGAACTGCGTGCCAGCGTGGTGCAGCGCGATCCTCACCTCGCCAACGCACGTGAGGAGGCACCCCTTTGCCCCTTTTGCGAGGACCTCTTCGATGAAGTCGACCTCCTTGCGGACCTCATCGTCGAAGCCATCGAGGGGCGGCAAGCCAAGCGGCTGCAGATCGGCGCGCGCTTCCCGAAGGACCAGACGGAGGAGGAAGACGCCAACCGCAAGCGGTTCGGTGCTGCCGGGTCGGAAGCGCTGAAATCGTCCTTGGTGCAGGAAGTCGGGAACGCCGTGCTTGAACGCACGGAAGGATTGACCTTGGTGCAAGAACATCCGGAAATCTTGGCGATCATCGACGTGATGACCCTCACCGTTGACCTCGACGTGCGCTCGGTCTACCTCTACGGGCGCTACAGGAAACTCCAGCGCGGCATCCCCCAAACCCGCTGGCCCTGCCGCGCCTGCAAAGGCCGAGGTTGCGATCGCTGTGAGGGCACGGGCCTGCAGTACGCCACGAGCGTGCAGCAACTTGTGGCCGACCCGCTGAGGGCCTTGCTGGGCGCCGAAGACGACGCGTTTCACGGCATGGGCCGTGAGGACATCGACGTGCGCTGCCTCGGTCGAGGTCGCCCCTTTGTGATCGAACTCAAGTCGCCCTTGCTTCGCGACGTGGACGCGGACGCGGCGATGGCGGCCATCAACGATGCAGCGGACGGTGCGCTCGAAGTCACGTCCCTCCGGCCTTCGTCCCGAAAGGAAGTCGTGCGTGTGAAAGACACCCCGGCCGAGAAGTCCTACGCCATTCGGTTCCGTCTTGAAGCCCTCTCCGAAGGCGACCTCGCCGTGCTGACGGCACCGATGGACTTGACGAACGAGGACGTTCAGCAACGCGGCGGAAAGAAGCGGAATCGCCGTGGAAAAGGTGCCCGTCGAGGCGACAAGGACGCACCGGCCGACAAGCCGCTCCCTACACCGGCCCCTGAGTCACCCGTCGTGGATGAGGCCAGCCTGAAGGCGCTCAAGAAGGCGGAACTCGTCGAGCGAGCGAAAGCCGCAAGCGTCGCACAGAGCGGCACCAAGGACGACCTGATCCAGCGCTTGCTGTCCGCCGCACCGGCCGAAGCCGCGCCCGTGGAGCGCCTTGACAACGAGGCCATCGGAC
>JALRLN010000006.1:10566-27963 GCA_023254445.1 Candidatus Poseidoniaceae archaeon
AATGAGATTGCCCGTGACTATGGTGTCAATTTAAATACTATTCAGGGTGGCTTTAGGAGCGTGAGGCTCTATCTGAGGAAACATCATGGCTAAGAAGAAAACTAAAGAACAGCTTGAGGCGCTCAAGGGCTTGGAAGGTGTGAAACTCGCACAGCGCACGCCCGACCGCGTGGCGCACCGACGCGCCGACCTGGTCCGTCGTCGAAGCGTGTTGTCGACCAGCAATCCCCTCGTGGAGACCATGGACGACGGGAGCACCGAGGTTGAATTCACCCTGCGCTGCGAGTCGGGCACCTACGTCAAGGAGACCGTGCACGGCGACGGGGGGCGTACCCAGCCCTCTGTCGCAGCCCTCATCCGGGCCCGCTGCGAGGTCTTGTGGCTCGATGTGGCGGACATTCACGCGGATTGAAGGGCGCCGTTGCGCTTAAATGAGGCCCGATGGTCGGCGTGACGTCCGGAAGGTGCGCACCGCGTGTCTGAGGGCAGGTGAAACAACATGAAGCGTTCCCATGGGCTCCGCGTCGGCACCCGCAGCATCCTGCGTCGCCGAAAGAGCGAGCGATCTCGCCTCAACATCTCCCGCGTCATGCACGACTACAGCGAAGGCGACCGCGTCGCCATCGTGCTCGACGGCGGCCAGCAGAAGGGCATGCCGCACCGCCGATTCCACGGCCGCACGGGCTTCATCGAAGGCCGTCAAGGCCGCGCATGGGTCGTCGCCGTGAAGGACGGCAACATGCAGAAGACCGTCATTGCTCGCCCCGAGCACCTGCGCCCGTTGGAGTGAGGTGAACATCATGTCCGACGAAGAGACGTACGCCGATTTCGCCACCGTCCGCGATCACCTGCTGAACGCGGAAGCGCGACGCAAGAACCTCACCTACGAGCAAACTGCGGCGCTTCAGCACGCTGAATGGGCCGCCAGCGAGGGCCGCATGGGCTACAAGACGGACCCCAAGGTGTTCCAAGAGGTCCTGAACGCCGTGCTTGAGATCGAGGTTTTCCAGGACCACGCCGACCTTGCCGCCAAGATTGCCGAACTCCTGCCCGAAAAGGCGGAGGAAGTTCGTGCCGTCACCGGCAGCCGCCGCATCACGGTGTCGGACGCCGACGTCGAGCAGGTCCTGACGCTCGTGGCCCAACACGTGGGCTTTGAGTGAAGCCTGCTCGAGGTGAGGAAGCGTGACCGGACGAGAGCGTCGGGTCAAGGTGCCTGCTCGGAAATCGAAGGAGCAACCCAGTAGCCACACCCAACGCCGAGCGCCGGCGTACGGTCGACCCGCTCCCCCAGTGCCAGCACCGGCACCAAAGCAAGAGCGGCAGAACGCGGCCCCCCAGCAGCGGTCGAGTTCCCCGAATCGACAGCAGGGCGGCCGCCGCCCACAGCAAGGCCGCCGAGGGGCCCAAGGAGGTCAACGCGGTCGACGTGATGGGAAGCCTGCAGGCCTTCCGAAAGACCACCCCCTTCGCGCTGTGGAATGGGCCAGGGTTGTCGAACACGACCTCGGGGAAAAAGTGCTGATCGTCGTTGGAGAAAACGACGGCACGCTGGGCCGCATCGCCACCAAAGACGGCGCGGAATTCCAACCCGTCGGTGCGCGACTGAACCTCAAGAAGGACAGCGGCGTCGTTGAAACGCTGCTTGGGACCGCCCAAGTGGCCCGCTTGAGCCCCGCCGCGCGCGCTCAACTCCCTGATGCGTTGGCGGCGATGGTCGCCGACGCTCCTTCCCACTTCCTGAAGGGATTTTGGAACGTGGCAGGGCACGTCAACATCAAGACGCACGCCTTCCAACTCCTCCCCGGCATCGGCCCGAAAAAGGCCGAGGAACTGGTGGCGGCCCGCAGCGCGGCAGGGGGCTTCGACTCCTTCGCCGCGCTCGAGGAAGCGGCAGGATTCGACGGTGCGGTCGCCCTTGCTGCACGTTTTGCCGAGGAACTGCTCGACCAGAACCTCCAACCACGTCTTGTCACGATGCTCCTTCCGGTGAAGGCATGAGGCGAGCCGCGGACCTGTGCGCCCTGCTTCAGGCCCGTCAGCCCAACGACACCGACTTGGGTCAACACTTCCTCATCGATGAGGTCCATCTGGCCGGCATCGTGGACCTTGCAGGCGATCTGAACGGTCGAAGCGTGCTTGAAATCGGTCCGGGGCCCGGAACGCTCACCGAACACCTGCTTGGTGCAGGCGCGATTGTGACGGCCATCGAAGTGGATGCCGTGGCTGTTGACCACCTTCAGCAACACTTCGGTGAGGCCATTCAGCACGGTCACCTCACCGTTCTGACCGGTGATGCCCTCCACCACCCTTGGCCTGAGGATATCGATGCCATCGTTGCCAACATCCCGTACCAGATTTCTTCGCCGCTCATCGAACGCATCGAAACATACCGCCGCGACGTGGTGTGCCCCCGACGTGTGGTCCTCTTGGTGCAGGAGGAATTCGCCGAACGGCTGACCTTGGCCACGCCGGCGGACCGAGGGAGCCTCGGCATCTGCGTGGCGCTTGGCTGGGACGCGTCCATGCACCGCCGCGTGCCCCCCGGAGCCTTCCGTCCACCGCCGGCCGTGATGTCGCGTGTGGTGGCCCTCGACCCACGCACGTGGCCGGAAGCGGTGGACCATCGCTTCGTTCGGTTGGTGGTCCAACAGGCCTTTGCGGCGCGACGGAAAAAACTCAGGACATCGCTTCAGCGTCCACCTCGTCGCCTTAGCCGCAGGCCAGGGTGGTACGCCGAGCGCTGGAACCGGGCCCTTGTGTCGTTGAAGGACGACCCACGCCTCGATCAGCGTCCAGAAGAGTTCGACGTGGAGGCGTGGCTGGCGTTCTGCGCGGACCTCGTTGAGGCTGAGGTTCATATTGGCTGATGGTGAAGGCAGGAGTGGGAAGGCACCTTTTCATGGGAGGGCCTTCACGGACGGGCTGCGCGGGGTGCACTCATGGCAAAGAAGGATACCTACCTCGCGTTGCTGCGCCGCGGAATCGACGAAACGACGGCGATGCAGCTGGCAGACGCCGGCCTCAAAATCGGGGACCTGAAGAAAATCGACAAGGCGATGCTTGTCGAGAACTACGGGCTCAAGCCGGACATCGCCGATGGCGTGCTCGAGATCATTCAGGCCGGTGGCCCCCAATCCCACGGAAAGGAGCGCTACCTCTCCAAGGTCTTGGCGCCGGAGCGAAAGAAGGAGAGCAAAATCGAGGAAATTCGCTTCCAGCGAGAGCGCCGGGACGTGCTTGCGGAACTTGCGGAGCAGAAAGAGCGGCTCAAGATCGCGAAGGTGGAAGCCTTCCGCGCCCAGAAATTGGTGATGAACCGCTTGGGCAAGACCGTGGAACTCATCGTCAAACTCGAGGACAACCTCGACGACGAAACGAAGGACGACCTGAAGGTCAAGATTCGAGACCAACTCGAAACGCGTGGGCTTGAAGCCGCCCGTGACCACGAGATGTTGGAACTCGAGGGCACCCCCCAGGACATCGTTGACTACCGCCGTCAGCACGTCCCCACCCTTGTGCACCACGCCTGCCCCGAATGCGGTGAAGAGATGGACCCACGCCAATCCAGGGACGAAGACCGTCCCGATGAGTACGCGCTCATGTGCTGGGACTGCGAGGAGAGTTTCCAACCACAACTCATCGTCAACGTGACCGCGCGCTTGGACGGACCTTCGCGCCTGCTGATCGATGAGCACCGCGGCCCACGTCATCCGGTGCCGCCGAAGCCAGCCCGGATGGACCTGCAAGGCGTCAACCGGCTGATTGAGCAGGACCTGGAGTCAACAAACGCCTCGGCCAACGCCATGACGGCGAAGGTCGAAGCCAGCCCGCTGGTGGGTGGTTTGATGGACATCAACGACTGGATTGACCAAACCATCGCGGCCAAGGGATACATCCAAGCGCAAGAGGACAGGGAGGACTTCATCCTGCGAACCGGCGCTGGGGCGACGAAGTTCAACAAGTGGATGAAGAAGGCCGGGCTGTACTTCAACAAGCAGACCGGGCGATGGAGCCGCACGAAGGAGCGCTGATTGAGCGATGACGGCCCTGGTCCGCTTCCTTCGGGGCGCGACCCTGCTTGGTCAAACCCCCTGTGACCCTGCGGCCACGCTGCTTGAGCACGCCGAGCGTGCTGGCCTCTCGTTGGCCTACAACTGCACCTCGGGAACCTGCGGTTCGTGCATGGTGACGCTGCTCATCGGCGAGGTCGAGGTCCCCGACGTGCTTCCTCCGGGGCTCGATGACGTGCTCGTCGACGATGGCGCCCGGCTCGCGTGCATTCAATGCCCGAAGGGCGACGTCGACGTCGACGTTCGTCCGCCGTTGTGAGGGATCGTGATGGCGTGGGGAAGCACGGAAAGCGCCCTGCTGGTGCTGAACCTTGCGCTGGTGGCGCTCGTGGTGTGGGCGCTTCGACGGAAGGTGGTGCTGAAACTTGCAGAAGTGGAGGACCGGCACCTCCGAAACGCACCGCACCGTGGTGACGGGGGCGAGCCCTCCCAGACTGAAAGGTCTTGAAGAGCAAGCGGCTCGGCCGCCCATGGTTCTCCTGAACGGTCGGTCGGTCCTTGGGCCGATGGACACCGACGGAAGGGACCTTGTCGCCCTGATGGCCGAGGCCGAGGGGATGGACACCCCGGTGTGGATCGACGTGCACCGGCCGGACGAAGAGGTACGGCGGATGCTCTTGGACGACCTGGCGTTCGAAGAACTCGCCGTGGAGGACGTGTTTGGCTACGCCCCAACGTCCGTGCAGCGCTTTGGGAACGACCGTGTGTTGGTCATCAACGCCCGCGATGCGGACAACCGGCTTGACACCGAGCCCGTGAGCGTCTTCTTGCGTGGGTCCGTGCTCATGACCTTGCGGCGAGCGGAAATTCCAGCCATGAAGGCCTTCGGTCGGCGGCTGAAGGAGGCGGACGCCGAGGACTTGGCCCTTGGCGTGGACTTCCTGCTCTACGAACTGCTCGACACCATCGCCGACGACTGGGCCCCTCGCCTGACGGCCTATTCGGATGCCTTGGACCGCCTCGAGCACCAGATTTTCACGCACGAAGGACGGGACGCAGGCATCCTTGAGGAACTCCATGACCTCAAGCGGCACCTGCGTGAGGCGGCGAAATCCATCGAATCCCTGCATTTCGTCGTCATCCGCCTGCTCAAACCGGGGGACCATCTCGTGAGCGTGGGCACCCACCACTACTTCAACGACGTTCAGCAACTCGTCGGCGCCCTCATGCGTCGAGCGAACAACTACTCCCAAGGTGCCACGTCGGCCCGGGAATCGCACATCAGCAACGTCAACCTCAGGCTGGCCAAGACGAACGCGCGGCTGTCGGAAGTGATGACCACGTTGACCATCACGGGTGCCATCATGCTCCCCCTGACCCTGATTGCCGGCATCTTTGGCATGAACACGGCCCTCCCGGTTCAGGCCGAGAGCCTCGGTGGGTTTTGGGGCATCATTGGCCTCATGGTGCTCTTCGCCATCGGCATGCTGGCCTTCTTTTGGCGTCGCGGCTGGTTGTCCAATCCGAACGACGACTGACCCGCCGTCCATGCGTTGATGTACGGTCGACCACGCATCCACCACGTGCCCTCCGAAGACCTGCTTGCGGGAGCCCTCCCTGTGGGGCGCTTCGTGCACGGGCTTCGCAGGATGCTGCAGGAGGAGCCCACCCTCCAGCGCCAAGTGCTTCGGGGGGAGGTCGGGCGCTGGACCCGGGCGCGCTCGGGCCACGTTTACCTGACGCTGCGCGATGATGACGGATCAATGGACGCAGTCATGTGGTCCTCGCGCGCACCCCCGCAGGATTTTGAGGAAGGGGCCGAGGTCATCGTGCTTGGAAGCGTGGACGTCTATCCACCACGCGGGCAACTGCAGTTGTCCGTCGAACGGATCTTCGCCGTGGATCGCCTCGGTGACCTCGAAGCACAACGACGCCGCCTCATTGAAGCGCTTCGAAACGAAGGCGCGCTGGACCGAGCGCGGCGCCCCTTGCCCTTCTTCCCAAAACACGTGGCCGTCGTGATTGGCGCTGGTTCTGCTGCCGAGGCGGACGTGCTGCGCTTGTCGGAGGACCGATGGCCGGGACTTCGACGGACCGTCATCGGGGTCCTCGTGCAGGGCGAGGGGGCTGAAGGTGAACTGGTTCGGGGGCTCGAGGCCGCCGCCGCCATGGCGGACCCCAGCGTCGCGGCGCGTCGGGGCAATCCTCCGGTTGACGTCATCATCGTTGGACGTGGTGGTGGCTCGACCGAGGACCTGTGGGCCTTCAACCTCGAAGCCGTGGCCCGTGCGGTGCTGCGCATGCCCGTTCCTGTCATCTCCGCCGTTGGTCACGAAGTGGACGTGGTGGTGACCGACCTCGTGGCCGACGTCCGTGCCTCGACCCCTTCCGATGCGGTGGAGCGGCTGGTTCCCGTTCGTGCGGACCTGGTGCAGCACCACGATGAACTCGAAGCACGGTTGTCCACCGCGTCCATGCGGCGGACGCACGAAGCGCGGCAAGGCCTTCTGCTGCTTCGCCACCGGCTCGCTGCCGCACCCACGACGGGATTTACAGCGGCCACGCGTCGCCTCGACGCCCTGACCGGACGCATGTCCCGGGCCACAGAGGCACGTCTTCGACAACAACAGGACGTGGTGAACAACGCCGGTCAAGGGCTCAAGCGCAACGTCGACCAGCGTTTGACTGCAGACCGTGCGCGGCTTGCCGAAATGGACGCCGTGCTCCGTAGCACCGACCCCCGCAAGGTCATGGAACGCGGCTACGGCATGCTCCACGCTGACGACGGTCGTCTGATCACCTCGGTGACGCAGCTGCGCGCCGGCGATGCCCTCATGGTCCGCCTCGGTGACGGGCAGGCAACGACCACGGTGGACCGCGTCGAGGGAGGCGAACACGATGGATGAGGCACCAGGATACACGGACGCACTGCAACGGTTGGAGGCCATCGTGGCGGAACTTGAGCGCGGCGGGGCCGATCTGGAGACCACCGTGAAGATGTTTGAGGAGGGGACCGCGCTCCTTCGCGTCTGCCAGAGCCACCTTGAGGACGCAGAAGGACGGGTCCGGCGGCTCCGGCTGGATGAGGCGGAGGCCGAGGTTGAGGGGAGCGGCGACGCATGAGCCGCCGCAGCGCGGCCCTCCAGCAGCGCATCGAGCGTCGCCTCGCAGGCTGGACCGACCCTCACGGAGGCCCGCCTCGGATCGAGCGCATCGACCTCAACGACGAGGGCGCGTTGCACGTCACGGCCCGGCCGACCAGGCCACATTGCCCGTGCTGCCTGTACGACCTTGACGCCATGCAGTCCGCCCTGCTTGGCGTTCGCGGCGTGACCTCGGTGCGCATCGATGTCATTGGGGTTCCGGAGCCTGAACGCTGGAATCGAGCGCTGCAGCACGGTGGTTGAGCCAGAGGCTGCACGGAACCGTCCAACCAAGCACGGCCGCACACCACGCGACCGCTGAACCAACCGTCAAGCCGAGGGCTGGCAGCGACCAGATGGCGACGGTAGCGTACACCCCAACGCTGGTTGACCCAAGCAACATGGGCCCTGCCGCACCTCGAGGAACGGCGTTCCCTTGCGCCAGCCAGAGGGCCACCATCGTCGTGAGGAAGATGGCCGGAAACACCGAGGCAAGACCCGCCACCAACGCGTGCCCGAGGGTGGCAAGATGCACGGCAAGGCCAATCGCCAAGGCTGCCGCCACGCCCCTTGCCCCTACCTCAGCGGGGTGCGGTCGACGGCGAGCGGCGGGCGCTGGTCGTGGACGACGCGCTACAGCCACGCCAAGACCACCAAGCACGACGGATCCAACGGCCGCGAGGACGATGCCAGCGATCTCCGTCAACAACCGTTCAGCAACGAACAGCATCACGCTCCCGAAGGCGACCCATACGAGCAGCGCGAGCAGCGTGGTTTGAAGCAAGACAAGGCGCTCACCGCCGCGAAGTCGCTCGGGAAGGTGGAGGAACACGAGCAAAAAGACCCCGTTCACGAGCATGCCCATCGGGACGATCGCAAGGCTGGATTCGAGGGACGCCATGCTCGAACTTGCTGCCATGCCTGCTGCAGCGGGGACAATGGTGGTGGGAATGGTCCCAAGCACGCCTCCCACGCGGCCTCCCCAACGTTCCACAAGGAGGGTCACAGCAATGGCCACGGCTCCCGCGAACGCAGCGGACAGCAGCACAGTGGACGTCATGACCTCGCCTGCCCGAACCGTGCTGCGGCCCGCTCCAGCACCTCGGCTGATGTTCCGTGCAAGACCGCCAACGGCGCGCCGTTGGCCATCGGAACCACGGCAGGGAGCACGTCCACATGGCGTACGAAGTCATGCAGTTCCCGAAGCCGTTGCCCCGTCGCTCCGTCGAGATGGACGAGCACGCACGTCGTGCCTGTCGACCTTGCCCATGCATCGGCAGCGACGGTCAGATCGCTGCATTGAACGCAGCCTTCCCGACCAAGAACGAGCACCACGTCCGAGGCGAGTGCATCGTCCAGTTCGGACGCATGTGGTGTGAGGAGCACGCTCACGCCTCGGCGAAGGGGTCGATGTTGACGATCTGTTCGATGTCAATGCGCTTGTAGCCGCGCTCGCGTGCATCGTCGGCGGCAGCCCGAAGCATGCGTCGCATCCAGCCAAGCCCCATCAGGGAACGCATGCGCCCAAGCGCTTCCAAGATCGCCGCGGGATTTTTTCCGTAGCGAGCCTCATCCATGATGTCCTGCTCCACCTGATCGACGTACATGTAGTACAAATCCAGCAACTCTCGGGCCGCTTCAAGGGTCACGGGCATCCCCGCATGGCTCTTCGCGATGGAGAGCAAACCGCCCTCCGTGAGCATGCCACCGCCCGAGCCGACCACCAAAGGTTCCGGCTCGACGACGGCCTCTGCACCGAGGACAGGGGCGTGCCTTGCCTCGTCGGAAGCGACGGGGGCCGTGGCCGTGAGGGCCGCCTCAAGGTGGCGCTCCTTCACGGTCGCCACGCGGTCGGCTGCCGCCGCATCAGCAGCGTGCTGCAACACGGTCGCCAGATGACGTTCGAGGTGCTCAATGGCCCCTTGGACCGCAGCGGAGCCGACCGATTCGAGGGCGTCCAAGCGGTCGATCATCAGTTCACGGGTCCGGTTGTAGTTGAGCCTCGTTCGCGAGGCGTCATCGAGGGTCTTTCGCTCTGCATCGACCGCCAGGGTTTCTGCTTCCATGCGAGGGACCAAGCGGTCAAGTTCCGCGCACAATTCTTCGACCAACATCGACTTCACCGCACCGGACAGACGCAGGTCCGTGAAGCTGGAGGCGACGGCTCCGATGTGGGATGGAGCGTACGGTTTGGCCGGCATGAGCCTTCCACTGACCCATCGTCCAAGAACGCACCGTTGAGGTCACTCCACAAGGCCGTCCGAGCGACCCATCATCTGGGCGATTTCCCATGCGTGCAAGCACTCATGACCGCCCAAGAAACCACCCGCTTCGCGTGCTGGACCGATGTACTCCGAGCCACACATCTGGCAATGGACGTGCACGATGGGCTCGTTGAGGTAGGTGCCGTTTGCCGTGGTGCGTTGCGGGATGATCTTTCCCACGTCCTCCAGCGTCCAACCGTCCTGCTTCGTGCACACCGTATCGTCGTCCTCTGCATCCATGTTGTTCACCATTCCGTCACCCACGGCCAGGCACCGCCTGCCGTGATGGGTCGAAGCCCGTCCTGCTCGCGGAGCCACGTGTCTTCGGAACCGATGGCTCCGTCCCTGTGCACCACCTTCGGCTCGATGGCCATCGTGCCACCGACCGGCATTGGCCGGTCGAAACCTGCGGCAACCACCGGTGCTTCGTCGAGTTGCAGACCTACGGAATGGCCGAGGAACCTGGATTGATCTGGGGCCTGCCCCATCAGGTGGTCCGCGTGCCCGAGTTCTGTGGCCAACGCAAGCCCGTCGTCCCACGCTTGACTGCAGGTACCACCCGTTTCGAGCACCCCGACCACCTCGTCGCGGACGCTGAGCATGTCGTCCAGTCGATCCTGCCAGACCGGGTCGAGCCGCCCCGCGACGAACATGCGCGTCATGTCAACCACGTAGCCGCGGTGCACGTGGACGAGGTCAACGAGCACGGGCTCGTCGGCACGAACCTTGCGGAATCCTGACCCCATGCCCGCGAGGGGATGAGGCCCAGCGCCGCCAACAGCGGAATCAAAGAAGGACGTGACACCGCCGGAGCGCCCCGCCACAATCACGCCGCGATCGCATTGCAGCGGGTACCTGCGCATCTGCACGTGGCCACCAAAGGCCTCCGAACGGCTGACGGCTTCTGCCGCGGCGACGAGGTCGAGTTCGGAGGCACCCTCGCCGCCGACCGCTTCAATGGCTTCGAACATCCGGAGTTGCACCTCGGCAGCCTCCTCCATGCAGCCGACCTCCCACGCCGATTTGACCTCACGCTGGGTGTGGACGATGGCGGTCCCGTCGGGCACCGTACCGAGGTCGCTCAGGGCCGAGGTGAAGCGTGTGGCGAAAGAGGCCGGCACTTCACCCAATTGCATGGCCGGCGCCTGCGACACACCAAGGTCGCGAAACGTCGAAGCAAAGGCGCTCAAGCGTGGAAAGGCCGTGATGGCGTGAGGAGCGTCGTCCTCACCGGCCTCGAGGCGGGCACGGTGAAGGCTCCGACGAACGAAGGCCACTGGCCCATCGCCTCCTGCCTCCGTCGACCCGGGAGCCCCCTCAGCCGGCACGAAGAGGGTCGCATCCTGCCGTCCGCCGGTGTAGTAGTACAGGTCGATAGGGTGCTGCACGAGCAGGCCGGGCAGCCCTGCTTCCCGAAGTCGAACGGCGAGCAGGGCTTGCCGAGCCTCCAACTCAGGAACGGGGACGCGCCAGTCCTCGCCCTCTGGACCGGCAAGGTCCTGAGCGTCGAAGTCCGGGGCGGCCATGGTCCACTCCGGTCGTCACTCCCCGATGAAGTGGTTGGTCAGCGACGGACCTTCATCGACGATACCTCCTTCACGGTCGGACGTTGAGCCAACGGCATGCACGCAGCCGCCAAGTGGACGCTCATCGTGGCTGGCGTGCTCGTGGTGATCGGCGTTGTGGGCACCGTGGCGGGCTTGGCGACCCTCGAGGAAGGAACGCCCTTCGTTGTGGATGACGTGGCGGACTTTGTCGGAACGGAGGGGGACGTCGTGCTGGACATGGGTGCGTCGTACACCGTCTACGCCAAGTCGACGTGCGACGCCTTTGACATGACCGTGGACCTCAATGGCGAACCGTACGCATGGGTGGATTACTGTGAGCCGTCCTACGACACCGGAGTGTGGACCCATGTCGCAACGATGAACGGACCGGCCAACCAAGAGGTGGCGACCGTCACCGTCTCGTCGGCAGCGGAAATCGCCGTCGTGAACGATGTCGAATACTTCGCGAACGAAGGTGGCATCCTCGCAGGCATCGGCTTCCTTTCGTGCTGCCTTGGTGTTCTCGCGCTCGCCCTGGGCATCCTGCTGATGCTGGTCCTCGACGAGCCCATGCCTGCAGGCGTGGCCTACCCGCAGATGGGCATGGTTGGCGCCACTCCGGTCGCTGTGCCGGCGCAAGCGGTCATGGGGACGCCTGGCGCGGCCCAAGCGTGGGGGATGCCCCAGCACATGATGGCCACGGGAGCCGTCGCAGGCATGGTCCCTGTCGTCCCACAGGGCACAACCGTCGTCGCGGCCCCCGTCACCGTGCAGGTTGACCCGCACGCCGTCCAGCATTCGCCCACGCCCGACGAGCACGGTCTCTTGCCGGCCGCGCCTGTCGGAGGCACCGCGCCTCAACCTCCCGTCGCCTCCGCCCCTGCTCCATCCCCCGCACCCACACCTGCGCCGGTGCCGCTGTCAGAAAGCAGGCCTGCAGCGGAGGCCCTTACTCAGAACGATGCGTTTTGGTCCAACGAGACGGAAGAACAGCGCCGCCCCGGCGACGAGTTCATGTCGTGAGCCTTCCGAGAGGCTCAAACGCCGACCGCGCTTCGGCAGGTCATGGACAGGGTCCTGTCCCTCGACGACGTCGACGTCACCGGACGTACGGTGCTGGTTCGTGTGGACCTCAACAGCCCGCTGGACCCGACGACGAAGGCCTTCCTCGACCTCTCACGGATCAAGGCCATCCTGCCAACGCTCAACCGACTTTCCAAGGCCAAAGTCGTCCTGCTTGCCCACCAGTCCCGCCCGGGGAAAGCCGATTACACGGACACCTTGGGCCACGCTCGGGAACTTGGCCGACTCATTGGAAGGAAGGTGGACTGGGTCGACGACGTCTGGGGGGACCAAGCGATGGCGGCCATCGAAGCGATGGAGCCGGGCCGCATCCTCATGCTGAACAACGTTCGTGGTGACGAAGAGGAGGCCTCCCTCAAAGGCGGCTTCGGGATCACGGGCCAAGCGAACCTTGTGACCCGCCTTGCCAGCGTCGCAGACCTTTACGTCAACGACGCCTTTGCCTGCGCCCACCGCGCAAGCCCCAGCATCACAGGCTTTGCTGAGCACCTGCCCTGCTTGGCTGGCGTGCTGATGCAGAACGAACTCACGGCCCTTGGTCGTGCCCTCGAACGACCTGCGCGCCCGTGCCTTGCGGTGCTTGGTGGCATCAAGGTCGACGATTCGGTTCAGGTGGCCGACAACATGCTCCGTGCAGGTACGGCCGACGACGTCTGGTTCACCGGTGGCGTCGCCAACCTGATGCTCGAACTCAGCGGGCACGACATCGGCCTCCACAACCACGATTTCCTCGTTCGCGAACTTGGTCCTGCGTGGCACCCTACCGTGGAGATGGCCAAGGCCTTGCTTCTCGACTTTGAGGAGCAGATCCACCTTCCCGTGGACGTGGCCGCCAACGTCGAAGGCAACCGTGTTGACCTTCCGGTGACCGAGCTGCCCATCGATGCGCCCCTGTTTGACCTCGGATTATCCTCGGTCCGTCGACTCTCCTCGGCCATCAAGGCCGCCGGCACGGTGATCCTCAACGGACCAGCAGGTGTGTTCGAGATGGAGGATTTTGCCTTGGGCACCGTGGAGATGCTCAACGCCTGTGCGGAAAGCAATGGCTTCACCGTCATGGGCGGTGGCCACACGGCGACCCTCGTGGTGCAGCGAGGACTCGCGACCAAGATGGGGCACGTCTCCACCGGGGGCGGTGCCTGCCTCGACTTCATGGCCGGCCGACCGCTCCCCGCCGTCGTGGCCCTTGAGGCGAGCGCGCGCCACTTCCAAACGACCCCTGCTCGGCCCTTGGACCGAGCCTGAAACCCTCACCGCTCGCCTTATCACCGAGTGGTGCCCCGCTCGGCTCGCGCCAACGTAGCTTAGCTGGTAGAGCACCTGATTCGTAATCAGGAGGTCGGGGGTTCGAGTCCCCCCGTTGGCTCCTTGCACCCCATGGTTCGGGGCGACGCTTGATGTGTGCCGGGCAGGTGGCACGACCATGGAGGCGGACGACCGTGCGGTCCGGTACACGGGCACCGTCCTCGTCGATGACCACCAAGCGCTGCATCGAGGGGACGTTTTGCTGCACCCTGACGGAGGGTGGTCCCCCTCCCGTGGGGACGAAGACGTGCTGGAGACGATCGACGGGAGCGACCGGCTGATCACCAGAAGCCTGCAAAATTGGCATACCCACCTCGCCATGCAACTCAACGCGAGGGACTTTTCCGATGGATTCCCCCTTGACCGATGGCTGGAAGAGGCCATCTTCCCGACCGAGGCGCGGCTCACCCCTGACTTCGTCCGAACAGGAACGCAGGCTGCAGCCGCAGAATTGCTGCGGAACGGGACCACCTTTGCAGCGGACATGTACTTCTTCCCAGAGGTCACAGGACATGTGCTGGACGAGGCAGGACTGCGGGGTTTGGTCGGAGGTCCGATCTCAGATCGGGCGCTCCCGTCGCACGACGACGCGGCCGCTGCGCTGAGGGACCTCGAAGGCCTGCTCGCGTCCAACACCGCGGAGGATCGCGTGCAGTACGCCATCGCCGCCCACTCGGTGTACCTCTGCAGCGACGAAACCCTGCAGCGCGCGGTCGAGGTCGGCGAGCGTCATGACGCAAGGATCCACATTCACGTCAGCGAAACTCGCAAGGAAGTCGCGGACTGCTACGCTCGAACGGGGCGGTACCCGGTCGAGCATCTGCACCACCTTGGCGTGCTGAAGCCCGGCACCGTGCTCGCGCACGCCTCCTGGGTGAAGAAGCGGGAAATTCGCATGATGGCCGAGGCTGAGGCCACGGCCGTGCACTGCCCGTCGTCCAACATGAAACTGGCCTGTGGCGGGACGCTCTCAATGCCCCCGTACGCAGAGGCAGGAGTTGACGTGCGCTTGGGGACCGACGGGGCTGCGTCCTCGGGGTCCGGCCTGAACGTCTTGGCAGAGGCTCGATTGGCCAGCCTCGTTCAGCGCCACGACCACTGGGACGCGACCCTGATGACCGCGTCCGACACCTTCGCGATGGCCACCAAAGGCAGTTCCGATTGGGTGGCGTGGAACCTCGACGACATCCGGATGCACCCTCGCGGCCGTTCGGACAACCGTCACTTGGCCAACCTCGTCTACAACGGTACGGATTGCCTTGACGTCTGGGTGGACGGCCGCGCGCTTCGCCGCAATGGAACAAGCCTCAGCCTCGACGAACGGGCGATAGCCCGTGACCTTGACGAAGCCGTTCATGCCTACTACGAAGACGTCGAGTGATACCGCTCGAGCACGCCGACGGCGATCAAGCCGACCGAGATGACCAGCAGCATGGCCGTCGCCGCTCCGTTCAGCCGGGCATGGACCTCCCACTCGATGTCCATGGTCAGGTCCTGTGGAGCTTCGATGGTGCCGTAGCCCGCGTAATGGACCCCCGGACGAACCACCCACGTGAGGCCCTCGTCACCGGTTCCGGCCTCACCCATTGCCACAGCGTTGAGGTCGGTGGAAACGCAGCGTTGGAAGAAGGACGAGACGGGCTCGTTTGCGCAGCGTTCCACCTCGGCTTCGTCGGCGATGGCGACCCACACGTCCTCACGGTCCCACCGTACCGTTGCTTCGACCGTGATGAGGCCGGTCCAACGGTGTTCAGGCAGAGGTTCGTCTGCGAAGACCACACGATCGGCGCTCGGTGGAGCAGGGATGTCCTCCATCACCCCAGCGGACGACCAGCCAACGGCTCCGAGCAGCGTGAGCAACAGCAGCACCCCCCCGAGGGCGGGACCCACACGAGCCATCTGTACCATGTCACATCACCAGGAAGGCCACAGCAAGGATCAGGTAGGTGCCGAGGAGCATGGCACCTTCCAACCAGTTGGTGCGTCCGTCGGTGAGCAGCGAGTTGGCAACGAGCACGGACAGGAAAGTGGCCACCGTTTCCAGGAGTCCAAACTCGAGGCTCAGGTTCACACCAGCCACCCACGCGACGATGACCATCACCGGCGCGACAAGCAAAGCGATTTGGACGCTTGAACCGATCGCGATGCCAACAGCGAGGTCCATCTTGTCTTTCCCAGCCACCAACACAGCGGTGAAGTGTTCCGCAGCGTTTCCAAACAAGGGAAGCAGGATGACCCCAATGAAGAGTTCCGGCATGTGCCACGCCTCCACGGCCGACTCAAGGTTGTGCACGAGCACGTGGGCCATCCACGAAACAAGTGCCGTCGCAAGCGTGAGCAACACCCATGCATCTTTGCTGCTCATGGTCGGTTGTTCGTGCTCGCTGTGCGTCTCGGTGTGAAAAATTTCAGCGTGGGTTCCAAGTTGAAACAGCAAGGCAAGGCCGTACAGCACCAACAGCACGACGGCAGCTGCACGCGACAGCAACAGGACGTCGTCAACACCTCTGTGAGAGTAATCGATGGCTGCGGGGATGATCAAGGCCATGACGGCCAGCAAAAGCAGGGAGCCGTTCGTCGAGGCTGCAGCTACGTTGAGTTCCTGCTCCTTGTGCTTCAGTCCCCCATACAACAAGGCAAGTCCGAGCACCAAGAGGAGGTTCCCTAGGATGGAGCCAATCAGCGACGCCTGCACCACACCCACCATCGTTTGAGCGACAAGCGGGTCACGTGCTGCGGCCAGGATGGCAAAAATGGCGATGATCATCTCGACCGCGTTTCCGAACGTCGCGTTGAGCAAGCCCCCCACCGATTGCGACGTGCGGAGCGCGATCTCCTCCGTCGCTTTGCCCATCAGGTGAGCCAACGGCATGATGGCAACCATCGACAGCGCGAAGGCGACCGCTTGCGCGTGCGTCGCGTTGGCGTACACCGCCACGGGAACCGCGAGAAGCAACCAATTCAATCGGGAATGTCCCGGCGAGAAGGTCGCGAGCAAACCCGTATGGGCACCGCCCAAGGCGTGCTCGGCCATCGAACCACGACCTCAGTCGTCCTTTCGCTTCACGGCACGACGCTTTGGAGGTGCCCGACGCTTGGGTGCGTCGTCGTCCTCGTCGTCGTCATCCGAGGGTCGCTTCACGGCACGACGCTTCGGGGCTTCACGGGAGGAGCCGGAGGACGCAGCACGACGCTTGGTGGCGGGCCGTGTACGGCGCGGGGCCTCCTCTTCTTCTTCCTCGTCGTCCTCGGCTTCGGACAGCATGTCCATGAATCCGTCCTCCTCATCGTCGTCGTCCTCGTCCTTCTTGCTTCGACGGCGACGCTTCTGATCCGGTTTGTTGACGGCGAAGGGGTCGTCCTCGTCTTCAAGAACCTCTGGGACGTCTTTCTTTTCCTCCTTGGTGTCACCGCCCGTGCCGGTGATGGCGGCCATGTCAAGGTCCTGCGATGTGCCGATGAATTCGGACATCCAGTCCTCGTCTTCTTCCTCATCGCCCGACTTCTTTGGCGTTCGCATGCTCGTGGTGGCAATGCCAATGGCGGCGATGATCGTCATGAGCAGCAACCCAGCCATGATCCAAACGAAGACGTAGGGCGGGTCCATGAGGCCCGGCTTGATGACGATGGGGTCAGGATCGCCCTTGAGGGCCTCTTCGTACTGGCACTGCGTGCTGCCGTCTTCACGGTGGTTGCAGAAGTCAATGGTGAAAATGACTGAACTTGTTCGGACGTTGCCGGCCGCGTCGATGGCTTGAACCGAGATCTGATGGCGTCCGAGTTCGAAATTGCCCGCTGCGAAATCAAGCGAGACCAACACGGTGCGGTTGTCCTCGGACGCGGACAGACCGGTCGTCACGTCCGCCCAAGGCGTCGAGAGGCTTCCCGTGTCCAGGTTGTACGTGATACGGTACTGAATCCGATCAACGCGCACGTCATCGGATGCGCTGGCCAAGAGCGTGACGTCGTTGCCGTAGAGGTACTTCGAGCCGTCGCTCGACGGGGAGGGTGAGAAGATCGACACCGTTGGGCCACGTGCATC
>JALRLN010000070.1 GCA_023254445.1 Candidatus Poseidoniaceae archaeon
AGCGGCACCTTGTCAAGCAGCGGGACCAGCGCGCAATGATCGAATTCGGTCGCCGACTACGACGCCGACGCGCCGTGCCAAGCATCGACAACACGCCGATTGGGACCCATTTGCTCTTGACGGGCCTTTTGTTGACCGTGAACGGCATTGTGCTTGACATTGGCCTCCCTGCATGGCTCGTAGAACGTTCGGAACAGGCCCCAGAACGCCGCACGCTGGCTCGCTTGCAGCGCCGAGCGGCACGCATGGACCGGGCCAAGGCACCACGAACCAAACCTCTTGGAAAGGGGTGGTGGCTCAAGCGAGAGGACACTTCCGGTCCCGAGCCGGTACTCGAACGGCTGATTGGCCCTTCTGCGTACCGAGGCCGGACCGCGGCTGTCCAGGTCAAAGGACGGCTTGGTGGGTCCATGGCTACGGGCGTCACGAAGAAAATCTCAGTTGCAGACCTTGACCTCAGCGGGCGTGGTATTCCTTCAAACACCCGTCGTTCTGAACGATTCTGAGCCCTGCCCCCTCCCTCTCAACCTCCCCGCCGTGCAGCGGTTTCCTCCAAACATCGTGCATGAAGTTCTATAACCGGAGCGGAGCACCGAAGGGTGCGGAGTCGTTGCCATGGGGCTGAATCACAATCAAATGGCCTACGTTGCCATTGTCTCGACGCTCATCTTCGGTTCGCTGTTCGTTGGCATCAGCGGCTATTGGCAGACGAACGAACGCGTGGGCGACTTCGTCAGTGCCGCAGACGACGACCTCGTGGGCGACGGGTCAGCCGCAGAAGAGACCCTCGACTCGGACGGGGATGGCCTGCCTGATACGTTGGAAATGTCTCAATACGGCACCGACGTCAACGACCCGGACACCGACGGAGACGGGATGTCGGACGGGTGGGAAGTGGACCACGGCCTCAATCCCTTGGACAACGGTGAGTCCGACGATATCGTCACGGATCCCGGCACGTCTGACGACGTTGAAGATGCAAGCGAGCAAAACGAGACCGATGCTTGGCCAGACCCGAACGATGGACCGAACGGAGATCCAGACCGGGACGGCCTCACCAACACCATGGAGCAGGAGCTCGGAACCGACCCTCAGCGCGCGGACACGGACAACGACGGCTTGAACGACCGTTGGGAGGCCACCCACACCTACGAAGCAACCTCCCCTGAAGGCATCATCGTGATGTTCAATCCGCTTTCAGGAAACTGGGATTGCCCCCTCCTGGACCCCGGAACGGAAGAAGCGCTCCAAGACCGCTACGACGACGATGAAGAAACTCCCTCGTGGTCCGAACTCGGAAACGCCTTGGGGGAACATTCTTGCGACAGCGTCCTCGACAGTGACGACGACGGGCTGCCGAACTGGGTCGAGGAAGGCTACGGCACCGATCCGACCTCCCGTGATTCGGACATGGATTTGATCGAGGACATTGTCGAAGTGTCGGGTGAGTTGGTCGAACTCTTCGTCGGCACCGGCGAGGATTGCAACGTGCCCCTTATCACCTCCATCAGCCGCGTTGCCCCCTTCCAAAACATGGAACCGACCTGGTTCCTTCAGGACATGGACGGCGATGGGCTGCTGAACGGTCCATCGGATTGGGACACCGACGGCGACGGTATGCCGGACGGTTTCGAGTTCTGTTATTCCCACGCAAACGTCCATCCCACTGGAGCGACCGACGAACTGCTGAACCCAGCCAACGCCTCGGACGCGTACGGTGATTGGGACGAGGACGGCCTGAACAACCTCGAAGAATACCGCGTTGCAGAGGCATTCGGACCAACCAACTTCACCTCGCCATGGCGTGTCGACACCGACCTTGATGGCATGCCCGATGGGTGGGAATCGAGCAACGGCCTCCACCCGCGCGACGGCAGCAACGGCGACGAAGACCCCGACCGAGATGGCTGGGACGCTGACGGCGACGGTGCAGTCACCTATCCTGAACTGGTCAATTCCGTGACCGTCATTGGCGTTGATGTGGACCTCGACGAATGGGTCACGGCCAACCAAACCGTCGCCCGAGGCCAGGTGACCTTGGCCGGTGGAAACAAGCAAACCGTGGTGCTTGCCGCTCCGGTTGACGGCTACGTGTACGCCATTCACGTAGGACTTGGCGACGTGATCGAATCTCGGCTTGATGTCTGGATGGAAATTGTGGAACCGGAGGAGCAGTTCACGAACGTGATGGAATACAACGCCCGTGACCGTGACGGCGACGGCATCGTAGACGGCCGCTCCACGGACCCTCTGGTGGCCGACACCGACGGTGACGGTCTGATCGATGGAATCGAAGTCATGGGATGGGAAATCCTCGTTGTCAACGTCGGTGTTCAGCGCGTGCACGTCACCAGCGACCCCGGCCTGTACGACACCGATGCCGATGGCCTTTCGGATTTCACGGAATTTGACAGCCTTTGCGACATGGGGTCGAACGCGTCCAACCCGGACACGGACGGCGATGGCTTGGGCGACCAAGCCGAAGCGCTTTCAGGATTCATGTGGGAAGGTGAATCGTACTTCACGGACGCGTGCATGTTCGATACCGACAACGATGGTCTTGAGGACGGGGAAGAGGTGATTGCAGGTCAGGACAATTTCTTGACGCACGCCAACAACTCAGACACGGACGCAGACGGGCTGAAAGACGGGGCAGAAGTGCTCTTCGTGCCACGACCCTTCCAGAAGCCGACGAACCCTCTGATCAACGACACCGATGCAGATGGCATGCTCGATGGCTGGGAGATGCAGGTTAAGTCTGCCGAAGACAACACCAATTCCCACAGCCTTTGGGTTGCGGCGAGCACATGGAATCGACCTGGCTGCGAGTCCTCGCAGAACAACAACTGCCTCATGGAACCTGGTGGATACATGTGGCAAAACTACCTGGGCGGTTTTGTTCTTGAGGCAAAATTCGAAATCTGGGAGATGAACCTCAGCGGATTCACCATCCCGTCGAACCCGCTGTGCAACGGTTGCAACGCCCGTTGGGCCCTCGACCCATCGCTTGATTCCTTGGCCGACGCTGAATACGACGTCGACAACGACTCCTTGATGAACTCCGCAGAAGCACCAGACCGATGGAACACCAACCCAGTGGACGACGACACCGACCAGGACCGACTCCCCGACGGCTGGGAAGTCAAGTACAGTCAGTTGGCCCTCATCCGAGGCCTGGCGGACAACATTTCGCTAGCGTCGTCCGGTGCGCGTGGTGTGATGGACCCATCGATGCCGGACAGCGACCTTGACGGGATTGAGGATGGAGAGGAAGATCCAGACCACGACGGCCTCAACCGCTCTGGCCTGATCAAGAAGTACTGTCCGGGTTACAACGATCCTACGAACAGCGCCTGCCACATTGACCCGTCGTCACCCGATGGAGTCCGCTTCTACGATAACCTGGAGAACTACACGAACTTCGAAGAATTCCAAAACGGGACGGACCCGGTCACCAACGACAGCGACGGCGACCAGTGGAACGATGGCCCAGAAGTGTACTATCAGGACCACGACGAGGACGGCATGGCCACCGGCTGGGAATACCACTTCGAATTCGACCCAGACGATGCCGCGGACCGTATGGTGGACACCGATGGCGATGGGCACGTGAACTACTGTGAGTACAAGTGGGACACGAACCCCCGGAACCCGGTGTCCTTCCCCGGTCAGGGACAACTCTGCGACCCGTTTAGCGAGTGAGGCGACCCACAGATGACCCGACGGTCAGCCTACCTGACCGTCGTTCTGTTGGCCTGCTCCATGTGGTCCACAGTTCCATCGGTCGGCGCGGACCCAGTGAACCGTGGCGTGCATTTTGACCAGATTCAGGGATTCTCCGTGAGCGGCGATGTCCTGGACGTCAGTGGTTGGAGCACCACGTCCCTCGATGAGGTCACATGGTACCTCTTTGACCTCGACACACAAGAACGACTTGTGGAGGGCGGGTTCCTCGATCACGTGCTCCCAGACGGAGAAGACCGTTGGACGTGGGACCTCGGCGTGAACGTTTCCGGCGTCGATTGCACATGTGCTCTTCATGTGGTTGCGGGGGAATCCGTATCGCTCATCGTCGTCTACATTGGTTCTCCGACGTCTTGGCGGCCTGTGTGGAACAAGGCCCCACCGGGCTTCATTCCGATGGTCGACGGGGCCAACGCGACGTTGCTGCTCGACATTATCTTCCCACCCGGGCGAGGCGCCGAGTTGAACGCTCACGGCCTTCGCTGCCCTTCCACCGCGAACGGCGTTTGCCAAGGTGAAGCCGAACCGTTCTCCGTTCCTGTGGTTCCAGACGGGGCCGGCTACCACCTTGACCTTCGATGGTCAGCGTGGTCAACGAACAGCCTTTGGAACATCTCATCCTTTGCTGTGACCGACACCTTGCTGGCGTCGACCAAGACCGTCACCATGGTGCTGCTGCTCGACGATGACATCCCATCGGTGACCATCGATGCACCTCAAGTCGGAATGAAGGATGCCATGGTTCGGGTGGCCTTGGATGCACAAGATGTGGACAGTGGTCTTGTGGAGGTGGTGTCCACCTCGGTCCGCTCACCGTCCGGCGCCTACCTCGAGGCATCCGACATCTCCTTCGATGGGACGACGGTACGGTTTGTCCCGACAACATCTGGCGTGTGGATGGTGCATGCAGAGGTGGTTGATGCTGTAGGTCACCGGAACGAGAGCCAAGCTGAGGTGTCCGTCCGCAACCTGCCGCCTGAGCTCGACCTACGACTCGACGGTGGACGAATTGTCTCTGGCGAGCAAGTCACACTACCTGCCGCATCGTCGTTTGAACTCAACGCATCCCAATCCACCGATACCCCGTCCGATGTTCACGCCTTGACCTTCGTCTGGTGGGTGAACGAAGACACCAGAATTGTGGATCGATCCTACCTCACCCAAGACGATTTTTCAGATTCGGGCGTCCATGCAGTTCGCGTCGAAGTTGTGGACGGCGAGGGCGCGAGCTCCGAAGTCGCATTCTCGTTGACGATCGAAGAACCAGAAACTCGATCGCTGGGCGAACAGCGGTGGTTTGGTTCCTTGTCGCTTGTGGTTTCCGTGACCGTTCTTGGATTGCTTGTCGTTGCGAAACGAGCGATGGAGCAGGAGGAGATTCCAACGTGGCCAGGCGCAGGCGTGGACCACGATGATTCGGGAGCAACGGTTGATAGGGCTGAGGCCTGACAGGAAATCATGTTCACCGAGGTGTTCGCTGACCTCCCCCCGGCTCCGGCTCCCCTCTCGGCTGAGGAATTTAGATCTCGACAAGACCGCCTCACTTCTGGGCTGTCCACCGACACGCTCCTCATCGTGCCTTCCCCTCCTGAGCGCGTCCATTCGAACGACGTGCACTATCGGTACCGCACCTCATCCGATTTGCTGTACTTGACGGGATGGGAAGACCCTGACGCAACAGCGTACGCGGTTCACAAGGACGGTGCATGGAGATGGGGACTTTTCGTTCAGCCAAAAGACACCTTGATGGAAATCTGGGAAGGGCGCCGACCCGGGATTGAGGGTGCCTTGGCTAAAGGCATCGTGGATGAAGCGCACAGCGCTCAGGACGTGTCCTCGGTGCTGGCTCCATTGATCGATTCATGCAAGGTCGTGATGCTCAGGCGAGGGGTGAACAACGAGGTTGATGCGTTGGTGGACGCCCATGTCCTCGGACGTTCGCGCGCTCGACAACGCCACGGAACCGGTCCAATCACCATCGAAGACCCCTCCTCCCGGTTGTCGGAATTACGGCTTCGCAAGACAGAGGCCGAAGTCGCATGGATGCGCCATGCTTCGAACATCTCTGCGCGGGCCCACGTTGCAGCCATGCGGATGCCTCCGTCGGGCCTGAACGAACGGCACCTTCAGGCCGTGATTGAGGGCGCCTTTGTGTACGGTGGAGCGAGCGGCTGGGCGTACCCATCCATCGTCGGTTGTGGTGAAAATGCGACCATCCTGCATTACACCGTCAACGACTCACCATGTGCCGAAGGGGACATTGTGCTGATCGATGCAGGTGCAGAAGTCCACGGGTATGCCTCCGACATCACCCGTTCCTGGCCAGTCGGAGGTCGATTCAACGACGCCCAACGTGAGATTTACTCCATCGTGCTCGCAGCGCAAGAGGCAGCCATCGCCGAATGCAAGGTTGGGCGTCCGTCGGACGCTCCACATGCTGCCGCTCGCCGCGTCCTCGCGGAGGGGCTCATCGCACTCGGTGTGATCGACCAAGCCTTGGAGGATGCCCTTGATGCGGACCATGGTCAGTTGGCACAATGGTACATGCACGGAACCGGCCACTGGCTGGGCCTCGACGTCCACGACGTGGGTGTGTATTCCCCGGGAGGGGCCGCTCGACCGTTTGAGTCAGGCATGGTCATCACGGTGGAGCCAGGGCTCTATTTTGGCGCTTGGCGACCCGACGTGACCTGCCCTGAACGCTATGCAAACATCGGCATTCGAATTGAAGACGACGTGCTGATCACGGACGATGGGCCTGTCGTCCTGACCGCCGATTGTCCAAAAACGATCGAGGAAATCGAGGCCATCATGGGGTCTTGACCATGTGGAGGGCGATCCTCGAGCGTCAGGCGACATGGACGCCTCAAGACCCCACCGGTGTTCGACTTTCCACTGAAGACGCCATCGTCCTCTACGATGAGGCTCCACTTCATGCGTTGATGCGGGCTGGACTTGAGCGTCGTCGTCGACAAGTTCCGGGAAACGAGGTGACGTACCTTGTCGACCGAAACGTCAACTACACCAACGCATGCACCATCAA
>JALRLN010000071.1 GCA_023254445.1 Candidatus Poseidoniaceae archaeon
GGAGAGATCACTGACGCGCTGAACCACTTCGACAGCGAATACACGCAGGATCGCCTGCGCGCGCTGGACTTCTACCTTGGCGAGCCACTCGGCACCGAGGTGGAGGGTCGATCTTCTGTCGTCGCCACCGAACTGGCGATCGCGATTCGGGCACGATCCGTCAAGGAGGCAGGTGCCGCCTTGGCCCCGCTCGGCCTCCTCGTGCTCGTTCCGGCCATCATTGTTCAAGTTGTGAACCTCGACGGCGTTGAGGGCGTGTGGTTCGCGGTCCCTGTTGTGAACGTGATGCTCGCGATGCGAGAACTTCTGCTGGACCGGGTGGACGGAGTTCATACGGTGATCTGGTTGAGCACCACCTTGCTGTACACCCTTCTCGCTTTGGGCTACGCTCAACGTCAATTCGACCGAGAAGACCTCGTCTTGGGTGCTTCATAATCGTCAGCGATTCCTTGAAGAATACCCTGCCCATCGTGAGGTCATGCCGAAGGTGTCGTTGGACATGCCAGACCAACTGAAGGCGGACCTGGAGGCCCACGTCGGGGACCACGGGAAGTTTGTGAGCCTCGCGGATGCCATTCGAACAGCGTGTCGAAAAATGCTTGACCATTTGGACGATGTCGACGCACGGCATGGTCGAATTGGGGGTGAACGCTGATGGTGAGCAAGCATGAGGCCATGGAGGCCGTGAAAACCCTGCTCGAGTACCTTGAGGGAAATGCGGAACGCGAGGGCCTCAAGCGTACGCCTGAACGTGTCATTGAGGCATGGGATGAGATCTTTTCTGGATACGATTCCGACGCTGCCGAACTGCTCAATGCCACCTTCAACGGTGAAGGATATGACGGCATTGTCCTCCTTCGGGACATTGAATTCCACAGCACGTGCGAGCACCACCTTCAACCGTTCAGCGGCGTCGCTCACGTGGCCTACATCCCCGTGGATCGAATCGTTGGCATCAGCAAATTGGCGCGAATTGTCGACCACCACGCTCGTCGACTTCAAAATCAGGAACGCATCACGACGGGAATCGTTCAGGACCTCGTCGAGCATTTGGCGCCGTTGGGCGCTGCTGCGGTGCTCGAAGCACGGCATGGCTGCATGCGCTGCCGCGGGGTCAAGAAGCAGCAAGCCATCATGACAACGAGCGCCATGCGTGGGGCCTTCTTCGACCGCTCTGAGGCGAGGGCTGAGTTGTTTCAGCTCTTGGCCCACCGTGCTGTTCCCTGAGGTGATCGGCGTGGAATACCCAATTGTGGAGATCTTTCATTCGGTCCAAGGGGAGGGCTTCCATGCAGGCCGCCCGCACGTGTTTGTTCGTTTCGGAGGCTGCAACCTTCGATGCTCATGGTGCGATACGGATTTTGACACGCACGTCGCGAAGCATCTTGACGACATCCTCGACGAAGTTGCGTCCTATGGCTGTCAGCGTGTCGTTCTGACCGGTGGGGAACCCATGCTGCAGGACCTTGAACCGCTGTGCAACGCGCTCCACGAACGTGGCCATCACATCTCCATTGAGACCAACGGCACCATTTCAATTCCTGACGGGTGGATCGATTGGATCTGCGTCTCTCCGAAGGACCAGGTCTACCCCAACGTCAGCATCCGTCAACGGCATGGCCACGAACTCAAAGTGGTGTATGTGGGGCAAGACCTCTCGATGTATTCGGATCTCGTTAATGGATTCGAGCATCACTTTTTGCAACCATGCTACGATGAAGGCAAGGATGCTGGTGCAAACGGGCACGCCTTTGGACTTGTGGCAGAGCAGGTCCTGCAGCACCCGACCTGGCGCCTTTCGCTGCAGACGCACAAATGGATGGGGGTGCGTTGATGGGTGTGCCCACGGTGATGGCGCTGTCCGGTGGAATGGACTCGACCTGCCTGATGCTTCGGCTGCTTCGGGAGGGGCATCCGGTCACGGCCTTCGGGTTTGAGTACGGTCAACGCCATCGCCTTGAACTGGACCGGGCAGCAACAAACGTCGAGTTGCTTCGCGGTCGAGGTCACGACCTCACGTTCCATTCCATCGACCTTCGAAGCGCGATGGGTTCGTTGAATTCTGCCCTCACGGACCAAACCTTGGACATGCCCATGGGCCATTACGAAGAGGAGGACATGCGTCAAACCGTCGTCCCAAACAGAAATGCCGTGTTCAGTTCGTTGTTGTATGCCAAGGCCTTGTCCCTCGCCTCGACGAACGACGGTCAAGCACACGTTGCCCTCGGCGTGCACAGCGGCGACCATGCCATCTATCCCGATTGTCGGCCAGCGTTCTACGACGCCCTGGGGCAGGCGTTCCAGATTGGAAATTGGGATGCGGAGGGCGTACAATTTGTACTCCCATACCTCCATCTCGACAAAGCGGGAATCCTCTTGGATGGTCTCCAGTCCTGCCAGACCTTGAATCTCGATTTTGACCAGATCATGGCCAACACGCTCACATCGTACCAACCCGACGAGGAGGGCCGATCGGCAGGGACGACCGGCTCAGACGTAGAACGCATTCTCGCCTTCCATGACATCGGTCGGATTGACCCGTTGGAATACATCAGCCCATGGGACGATGTGGTCGCACACGCGCTCGCGTTACGGGAGCAGCACGAGGAGGGCGAGGCATGACGAACGAGCGAAAGAGCATCGACGAGTGGCGAGCCATCCTTCCACCGCTGGTCTTCCACGTCACGCAGGAAGGTGGGACGGAACGCCCGCACACCGGGGTGCTCATCGACGAACGAAGGATGGGCACGTACCGCTGCGTCTGCTGCGACGCCTTGTTGTTTCTTGGCAGTGGCAAGTTTCCCAGCGGTTGTGGCTGGCCGGCCTTTCATTCCGAAGCGCCGGGTGCATCCATCCGCAGGTTGGAGGACCGCAGCCACGGCATGCGGAGGATCGAAGTTCGCTGCGGGGCGTGTGACGCCCACCTTGGTCACGTGTTCAACGATGGCCCTCGGGAGCACGGAGGCGAACGGTACTGCATCAATTCTGTGTGCTTGGTGTTCACCCCAGAGGAGGACGAAAAATGACGACGACCATACGGCGATGGGTGGAGACGGACACCGGGCACAGGGTGCCGAACCACGCCAGCAAATGTGCACACCTTCACGGCCATCGCTACCGATTTGAAGCAGAAGTTTCAGGGGAACTCGTCACCACATCGGGTGCGAGCGACGAAGGCATGGTGGTGGATTTCGGGGACATCTCCCGCATCTTGAACGAGCACGTGCACGACGTCGTGGACCACGCATTTTTGGTGCACGAAGAGGATGAAGCCGGGCGTGCCGCGTGTGCAGCGATGGGGGACGGTCACCGCACCGTCGTTCTCCCCTTCCCGCCAACCGCGGAACACTTGGCCGCGTGGTGCTTCCACCGGGTCGATGCAGAACTTCGCGCCGCCTATGGGAATCGCTTGACCTTGGTGGCGTTTCACGTCAGGGAGACGCCCAAGTCCTGGGCCACCTACAGGCCGTGATCAGCGGTCAAGTCGGCGGCGGCGGTCCTTGAGCCAACGCGGGTCGTCACCTGCGTATTGCAACGCCGTGGTCGCGTCAACCACAGCACCGACAAGTCGCGTCAATTCATCGTCGGATGCACCGCTCCGCGCTGTGATCCTCGTGAGGGTCTGCTTGACGCTTTCTCGCCGTTCTGGCTGCCCTGGCAACGCTTCAGCAAATTCGGCAACGGCCTCACGGACAACCCCGCGTAGCGTCGGGTCTGAGCGTCGGGTCAAAGGCGTGACGGAAGGCAAAGCTTCGTCCTTCCCTTGGCGTTCGAGCACCCGTCTGCGGTGCAATTCGTACAGAAACAAGGTGACAGCGTGACTGAGGTTCGCAATTGGGTAACCCTCCCACGTCGGTAGCGTGGCCAGAAGGTCGCACCGCTCGAGGTCGGATTGATCCAGACCCTTTCCTTCTTCACCGAAGACCAAGGCCACGTGAGCCTCTCCCTCTTCCACGCGGTCTGCCAGTTCCCACGGATGGAGGAAGTGGCGAAAGAGGGTCTTCCTCCCAAGTTCGCGCTTTCCAGACGTGCCCACCACCAACGTGGCGTCCTCGACCGCGTCGTCCAAGGATTTGTGCACCGTGCAGGCATCGAGGATCGTGCCAGCGTGTTTCGCACGGTTGCGTGCTTCGTCATCGTCGGGGCTGCAGCGAGGAGCAACCAATCGGAGCTGATTGAACCCATGGTTCAGCATGCCTCGGCAGACAGCACCAAGGTTGCCAGGATGCGTGGCGCCTACGAGAACGACCGTGAGACGGTAGGGGTCACGAGGCAACGGCACGTCGGATCTGAACCCCATAAGATCACTCCAACATGCCAATGAGTTCTGCAAGGCGCCGCGGGTCGACCGGTTGATAGAGGAACGCGATGAATCCCCCTCGCTCCCTGTCAGGCATCGGTATGGAACGCTTGCGTACATCAAGCCGCTCCCGCAAGAGCGCAAACAAGCGGTTCAGCACTTCTGCTTCCTGAGCGTGAAGGCTGACGGGGTCGTTGTCCCACGACACGTGGACCGCCGGCATCGGCGTGGCCTCGTTCAGTCTTGCCTGCGCTGGCGGTATCGGGTCACGTACCCAGCAATCCAATTTCGAAGTTTCTTCGATTCCACGTCGGTCAACTGGTTGACCATCTGCTTGTTGTGGTTGAAATCGTCGGTGAACTTCTCACCGTGCTGCTCAACGAGCGCGATGGCGCGAATTTTGATGAAACTCGGTCGGATGTTGCCCATGTTGATCACTCCGCAAGGGTGACTTCGATTGGGAAGTCAGGTTCGTCGTGCCGGGTCACCTTCAGGCGAACCTTGCGAGGGGGATGTTCGATGCCCCTGGACCAGATGTGTTCGTTGACCGCAGGATCGATGTAGATCTGCTCCTCAGGCTTCACCTTGAGGTGGCGAATCACCTGGTCACGGATGATCTGCATCGCGCGGGGGGCGCGCTTGTAGCGCGTGATGTTCCACGCGTTCCGCAATGGTACAACGAGTTCGGATTCAGCTGCGCGGACCATGTTTTCACCTCATCGCTGCAACTTGCTGCGGCGCCAGTGGTGGCGCTTGCCGTGGGTCACCGTGTTCCGGTTGGTCTTGAGCATGACCCACACCGGGACGCGGCGGTTTTGCTTCCCTGCCTTCAGAAGGCGGGTCTTCTTCGCTGCGGGCTTGATTTTGGACATCACATCACCTCAGTACTTGTCGAGACCGGGATACGACGCTTCTGCCGTTGGGCGCACGTCGTGGGCCACGGCATCGAGCATGCGCTGGCCAGCGGCGGTGACCACGCGGCCACGGTGGAGCATCTGGGTCTCGCCGTCGACGTTTTCGATTGGCTTGAGGTCAACCAATTCAACCAAGCCTGCGGCTTCGAGTTGCTGAATGGCGGTTCGAATGACGTGCCTGGAGCCGGCAGCGGGCGTGTTGGGCATGGATCCGTTGTCTTTGTACCCCCCAAAGGATTGCGACAGCGCCGTCACGCCAACAGGGCCCTGCCGGGCAATCTTGCGGAGGATGGCGGCCGCACGGACTTGCCACCAGTCGGTTTGCGTGGGTGGGCGCTCACGGGTGACGCCCGTCTTGACGAATTCTGCCCACTCAGGGGCGGACACTGCGCCTTCTTCGGCGAGCTTTGCGCCGAGGGCTGGGATGAGCAAATCAACCGGGACGTCGAGGTACGTCGTCATCCAAACCACCGAACAGGTCGGCGACCGTGCACCCCTATATCAAGGGCTCGGGGCCGAGACGTGCCGCTGTCCGCGCAGTCACGCGGTCTGTGGAGACGTGAACATGTTCTTCAACATCAGCCATGAGCCCTTGACATGAGGAAGGCGTTGGCACAGAACCCCAACCTTCTCAGAACCCTCCTTGGCCTTTCGTTCACGCTGATTTTCCTCTTGTCGTACGCCGTGTATGCCAACACCATATCGACGTCGTACTACACGTATACGACGACGTCGAATGAGCAGATCTCCGCTGACGTTGACCTTGCTCGGAACCATGATGCAGAGGCCAACGTGACGAGTTGGTCCGCGAACGTCACAATGGACCGGTACAACCTGACATGGGTGGAGGTCACGGCCAGTGCCTTGGCCGATGGGGCCGTCCTTCGCGTTCAAGACGCGGCTGGGCTGTACACCCATCCCCTCTTGGGCGATGCAGAAGCGGACGGGTTTTCTTGCGTCGTTGACTGCCGCTTGGAGGTCATGACCGAACGCGCGGAGAGCGGAGGCACCGCCACGTTCCTTGCGTTGGCCACCAACGACCCCGCGGCTCGCTCAAACGGCACGGTCGTCTCCAACGACCTCGAGGCGGCTTGGGAGGATGCGGCCGCCAACGTTGAACATCGCCATGGGAGCAACGTGTTGCGAATCACGATTGAAGAACCTGGCAACCGGAGCACGGCACCTACCCTTTCCGTCCGAACGGTCAACGAGGAATTGGCGGATGTCACGGCGTTCAACGTCGATGTTGCGTCTTAGTTCATCTGGGCCCTCACCGCCGTGTTTGCTTGTTTTTCGCTGGTCTTGTTGCCAGCATTTGCCGCGTATGCGGTGGCGCGGCGTCGCGAACAACGAACAGAAGCTGCGCTGATGAACGCACAGGACAACGACGACCTCCGCTCCAGCCCCTCAGTTGTGAGTTTGAACGGCGAAGCGGACGTGGACTGAGCACCTCTGCCGCGGCCGATAAATAGGTCAGCGTGGTTGACGAAGCATGGCCAATTCACGCGCATGGGTGCTCCTCCTTCTCATGCT
>JALRLN010000072.1 GCA_023254445.1 Candidatus Poseidoniaceae archaeon
CCCGGAGGGTGTCCATCGGGAGGTCCATCGTGTGACGGTCCTGCAGCGGCGTGGCCCACCACGGGCCGTCGAACGTCTCGTCGTCCATCGACGCCTTCGTGAAGTTCTGGACGGTGGCGGACAGGAGCAGCACGAGCACGACGACGACGAAGACGCCGGCACCGGCCCATTGCAAGCGTTCGACGCGGTGGGCGGCCTTGGCCTCAACGTCAAAGGCGACGGGGATCGCCACCGTGGACGGCACCAACTCCGCATCGAGGACCTCCGCCTCGGACGCGCCGTCGGTCGCCATCGGAGCAGGCTCGCTGCGCCGCTTCATCAGCCTGACGCTGTGGCTTCAGGCGTCGGAGGGAAAGCGGCGGAGCATGGCCATGCCGTGCATGGCGATGGCGATGGCGAGCGGGGCGTGCACCCATGCCACCCAGTTCCCGAGCACGCCCATCTCGGCGAGGCCGTACTGCAGGAGCCAAGCGAAGGCCAAGCCGCCGCCCATGCCCTTGAGGGCGCTGTCCTCAGTACCGGAAGCGAAGATCAGGACGGCAGAAAGGACGGCCACGACGAGGCCGAGCATCGCGGTGTGGCCGTGCCCGAGGTCGCCTTGGCTGAGTTGTGGCAAGCCCATCGCGGCCAGCACGAACACGAGCAGGACCGTGCCCATGACCCCGTAACGGGCGAACTTCAGCAGGTTGGCGTTGCCGGAAGCGGCGGTGATCTCGTCGGACATGGGCGCACACGTCGGCGCTGGAGGTTTCAAGCCGCCGGAGCATCGAGGTTCAGCGCGCCTCGTTCGCGGTGGTCTCCGCGGGCGCCGAGGCGGACGAGGCATTGATGTGGTCCGTGCGCCACGTGAGGGCATGGAGCGACGCCTGCTGGTCATGGCCGTCCTCTTGCTGCTCGCCACACCCCCGGCACAGGCGGAGGGCTGGCGCGAGACCGAGGTCGACCCCGAGGCGTGGACCGATGGACCGGAACTCGAGGGCTCGCCGATGGACGTGTCCTACCCGGGTGACCCCGTCCTCGTCATCGACGTTGACTACCAGCCGGGCCATTTCGAAAGCCGCGTGACGGGCAGCATCGTCATCGAACTCTTCCCGCAGTGGGCCCCCATCACCGTTGAGAACATGATTGAGCACGTGGAGGACGGCCTGTACGACGGCATTTTCTTCCACCGCGTGATCGACGATTTCGTCACCCAAGCGGGCGATCCGACCTGCACGACCATCGGCGTGTACCCTGCGACCTCCCCGTCCTGCGCCAGCGGTGGAACGGGCGAAACCATTCCCTTGGAGCACCATGAGAACCTGAGCCACGTGGACGGCGCCATCGGCATGGCGCGGTCGGCGGACCCAGATTCGGCCGATGCCCAGTGGTACATCGCCGAGACGGAAGCACACGGCCTCGACCCGGAGAACCGCGACGACGAGGGGTACGCGACCTTCGGCGTCGTTCGCGACGGCATGAGCCACGTGCGCGCGATTGCGGAGGTGCCGACGAGCGACGACCCGAGCGGCACCGACCTGCAGAACCCCTTCTCCTCGATGGGGCGCCCCGTCTACGAGGTGCGCATCACCCGCATGGCCATGCTCGGCGTGATCCCTGCGGCCGACGAGGCGCCCGTCGAAGCCCAAGGCCTGACGACGGGGCAGGTCGTTGTTCGCGTCGGAGGGGGCTTGCTTCTCCTCGGTGCGCTTGGCGCGGCGGCGATCGTCGCCCGTACCGAGCCACCCGCCGTCCTGAAGGACGGCACCGCCGGGGGCACGAACGTTCAGGACGACGAGGTCTACGAAGCGGTCCTCGTGGCCGAGGACGTCAACGGATGACGTCAGGCCACCTTCACGTCGAGCACGACGTGGCGGATCCGTGGCGCGTACCACTTGACCCGTTCGACGTGCGTCACGTGACCACCAAGGCGTGCGGCGGTGGCCTTCGCCAACGCCTCGATGCGCTCCTCTTCGACGTTCATGTGCACGTGCAGCCATCCACCCGTCGGTTTCAGGCATGCCCGGGCGAGGTCCCATGCGGCTTCCGACGAGGGGAGGAGGCCGAGCACGACCCGGTCCGCCTGGCCAGCAAGCGTCGGGAGGCTGCTCCGGTTGTCCCCCACGTGGAGCGTGAGGCGGTCGTCCACGGCGTTCGCCTCCGCCCCGCGTTGCAACCACGCTGCGGCTTCCGGGTTCCCTTCGCAGGCGTGCACGTGCGCAGCGCCGCCTCGGACGAGCATGGGCAGGGTGTAGTACCCGACCCCAGCGAAGGCGTCGAGCACGGTCTCCCCGTGCAGGTTGAGGTTGCCCATCCGGTGGCGTTCGGTGACGTTGCCGGATGAGAACATCTGACGGGTGGCGTCGAAGCGGAAGCGGACACCGTGGTCCAGCACGTCCACGTCCCCCTTCGTCCCAAGCAGCATGGTCGCCTGAGAGGAGCGGTGGCCGTCGTCGGCCACGGGCGCCTGTCGGCCGAGGCGCTCCACCTTCAGGGCCGAGGCCACCTCGGCCCACGGGCCACCTCCTCGCGCGTCGATCGCCTTCGTCCAGTCCGGGCCCGAAAAGGCCCCTTCCGGCAGCAGCACGAGGTCACCGAGCCGCTCCCACTTCGACGGCACGTCGTTGAGCAACCGTTCGCGCTCCTCCTTGGTCACACCGTCCCCCAACCATGCCTCGATCTCCTTTCGCAGGCGCGTGTGCGGGTCGATGGGTGGCGGTGCAGGCTCGGAGGCCTCGCTGAGCACGACCCATGCTCCGTAGGGCGCCGGCCCCTGAGGGGCCTCCGTCAACGGCCAACTGACGTGGTCGTCGTCCACCTGCGGGCGCCACGACCGGTCCAACATCCCGCGTTCTTCGAGCAGGATGCGCGCCGCTTCCGCATCAGCGCGGGGCACGCGGAGGGCGTGCCGCGGAGTCGCAGGCGGCATGGTCCTCGCATGGAGGAACGCTCTTCAAGGACCCGGGACCGAGCGGGAGCATGGCCACGACGCGGCTGCCCGTCCACGTGCTGCTCCTCTCCATGCTCTTGATTCAAGCCGCTGTGCCCTTTGTGGCCGCAACAGGCATGTCCACCTGCACCAACCTCGGTGAGACGTGCGACACCTACGACGGCACGATGGACGGCACGCCGAACCAAGAAGACTGGATTCAAGGCGCATACCACTTCCAAATGCAAGACACCTCGACCATCGACATGGAACTCTCGTGGATTGTGCGTGAGTTCAACCGCAGCGCCCTTGGGTTCGACGACCCCTTCCTCGCGGCTTCGCTGGAGGCCGATGGAATGGAGGACGGGGACGGCGTCCCGGCCGACCTGATGCGCTCTTTCCTCGACGAGCCCACCGCTGGACCCGGTTCGAACACCGTTGGTGAGGAATTGATGGCCTCCGTGAACGACTCCGTGTTCACCTTGCTCACCCAAGGCTTTGGCGACGTGCAGGGCCTCAGCACCTCCTACGTGAACTCCGTCACCGTGGAAGGCGTCCCAACAGGATGCACCACCAACTCGGCCATCGACGCACTCAGCGAGGGGTCGAACGAGAACAACGTGTTTGACCCCCCGATCTGCTTCTCGGCCAGCGCGACCGTTGGGCTCGATGTCGGGAAGTTCAACCTCCAAGGCGGGCCAGACCTCGACATCGAGCGGGCCTACGAAGGCCTCCTGGTGATGGGTGCCGAGATTCGCACAGATTTCTCCATTTTCGCCGAACCCGGCTACCGTTCCACCTTCCTGATCGAGCCCCCGGCCTTCTCCGACGTTGTATCGGTGGACGACAACGGCTCAAAGGTCGTCATGGGCGATCATTTCGCCGGTGAGTGGACCATCGACAACACGCAGGCTGCGGCAGGTGCGGGGACGATCGAGCGCGTCACGTCCCTGACCATGGGGTACCGCAACACGACGGAGACCTCGGTGGTCACCGTCGAAGAAGGCGACCCTGGATTCAGCCTGGACCTCCGCCTCGACCTTTCCGATGAGCAGAACGCGATCATCGACCTCAGCGCCAGCCTGTTTTACGTCGAAACGGCCTTGCTGGAGGAGTGGGGGGTTCAGGTCGTCCAGTTCAGCGACCTCGCCGACGTTCCGTTGCTGACCGCGGACGGGCTTCGATTGGCGCACCACAACGGTCTGGTTGACCTCAACCTGTTCACCGATGCCTTCCCCGTGGCGGACATCATCAACGGGGCGACGTCGGGTGTTCCAGGCCTGGAAGGCCTGCAGATGAGCGATCTCGCTTGGGTGTCGGACACCGTCGCCGAGGGCGTGGAAGGTCCTGCTGGCGGCCTGAACTACACCCATTCGACGGGCTGCACCGAGGTTGGCGTTGTTGGTGTTGATCGGCACTACTGCCTCTCAGGTCCTGCCGCGATGGGCTACGACCATCCCGTTGTGTTGCGCAGCGTGAGCGATCCGGTCAACCTGCGCTTCCTCGATTTGCTGTCGGCCAACGTGGACGACCCGATGGTCAACGACTTCCTCACCACCGTTCAGGACGAGGACCTTCGCCGACTCATGGATGCGGGGTTTGCCGCGACCATCAACCCCCCCGCGGGGCTCCTTGACAGCGTTGTTCCTGAGAGCCTCGGCGGCGTCGACCTTCAGGTCACCGTCGTGCTCCCATCGTGGGTGGTGACCTCCTCCGGAAGCAACGAGATCTCGATGACCTTGAGCGCTGACGGTGAAAACGAGGTTGACATCTCGGTCCGCGGTCCCGACCCCTTCCAGTGGGACCATGAGGTCACGAACGACGATGGGCTCGTCATCTGCACCGCCGTCCAACGCACCTGCGTTTCGAGTTCGGTCGTTTTTGACCTCGTGGACGTGGACGTCAACGAATGGCGTCAGTCCGCGAGCGTTGAATTTGGCCTCGACGTTGAAGTGAGCATGCACCGCCTTGCCTTCCTCGAAAACGTGACCCAGCCCGGCGATGCCGTCCACGTCGAGTTTGACGTCATTCCTTCGGACCTGCTGCGCCTGATCGTTGACGTCGCCAGCCGCATGGACGAGCCCTTGGCCCTCTCGGAGCCGATTACGGTGCCATGCGAGGACTTTGACCTCACAGGGGACGTGTGTGACCAGGAACTGCCTCTGGAGTTCACGGAAGCGGGATTGACGTCCTTCGTGAGCGGAGCGGGCGAGATGGTGACCGCGCTGATTCAGGACGGCATGGCCAGTTTGCCAGAGCGAACCGAGGGGGCCGAGGGGGCCTCGTTCAGTGCCGTGGATTTTGATGCGTTCAGCATTGAATCCTCCTTGAGCGGCATCGGTGCACCCGGCGCCGTCGTGAGCGACGCGGAAGCCATCACCTTCGCGGTGTCCATTCCGAACGTTCGCATTGAGGTCGACATGGCGACGTCGCTCATGGACGTCGTCAACGGTGCTCAGCCCGAATTCGCCATCAACACGCGGGCAGCGCGGGCCATCGCGGCCCCGGTCGTGCAACCCATGGCGGCGATGATGGAGGGTTTTGCACGCTCCATGACCTCGGGCCTCGTGGCCTCGAACGGCGTGACCTTCCCCCCTCCCGAGCAGTCGGCCACCGTCGTCGAGACCGGCGAGGTGGACACGATGCTCGCACCGGAGTTTGACCTCAGCCTCACCGGTCCGATCACCATCGTCTTGCCAAAAGGCATCACCGTGGACGCCTCTTCGCAGCAGGACCTCCTCGACCTCGAGATGGTCGATGGCCGGCAGCAGGTCACCTACCTCGTGCCTTACACGCTGGACGACGTGATCGAGTACCGCGTGAACGTTGGCTGGTTGTTCATCTGGAGCCAGATCTGGGTCTACCCCACGACCTTCTTCATCATCGTTGCACTGCTCTTCATGGGCTGGCGACGCCGTCGCAAGCGAAAGAAGGCGCGAAAGGCAGCGCTGAAGGCCGCGGCGATGGGCGCGTCGGCCGACAAGTGGGCGATGAACGATGCCGCCTTCGCAGGCTATGCAGGCGTCAACAGCGAGGGCATGATGACCGGCGACATCGACAGGCTGTGACCTGTTCACCCTTCGGTTCCGTGGAGGGCTTCGTGGATCCGTTCTGCAAGGGCACGACCGATGCCTGGAACGGTGCGCAGGTCCGCCACGGTGGCGCCTTCGATGCCCTTGCGCCCTCCGAAGTGCCTCAGCAGGGCTTGCATCTTCTTGGCCCCAAGGCCCTCAACACCCTCGAGCGGGTCTTCCAGCGTGGAGCGTCCTCGCCGCCTTCGGTGAAAGGTGTTCACGAAGCGGTGCGCTTCGTCGCGTGCGTGCACAAGCACGCGTCCTCGGCGGTCAAGCACCAAGGGCGCGTGACCGAAACGGTGGACGGTCTCCTCCCGCTTGGCCAAGGCGGCGACGGGGAAGCGGCCCCAGACCTGTGCTTCCTCAAGGGTGCGCCGGATGGCGTCGAGGTGCGTCTGTCCCCCATCGAGGAGCAGAAGGTCTGGCCACTCGTCTTGGCGCTTCAACCACCGGCCCACCACTTCTTGCATCATGCGCAGGTCATCCATCGCATCCCCCTTCACCGTGTACGTGCGGTATTCCTTCTTGGCCGGTCGACCGCTGCGCATCACCACGCTTGCACCAACGCGTTCCGCCCCTTGCAGTTGGGCCATATCGAAGCAGACCACGTGGTCCAAGGTGTCGAGGCCGAGCAGCAGGGCCCCTTCGTCCGCGGCCTGTTGCTCAAGGCTGCCCGAACCGCGACGTGCGAGCCGACGCACCTGCACCTCGGCGTTTTGGTCGGC
>JALRLN010000073.1 GCA_023254445.1 Candidatus Poseidoniaceae archaeon
ATCACGCCCGCCTTTCCATGCAGGGTCCAAACGACGGACGCCTGGCCGTCGAAGCAGGTTCGAACGCAAGCCTCGCCCTGATGCTGACGCCAACCGGGACCTTGGACCTCAGCCTGACGATGTCCACCTCGGGCCTGCCAAGCGGCGTGGCCCTCGTTGGCTTGCCCTCGTCGCCTCTCGACCTCGCAGCAGGGGCCGACCCGGTGAGCCTCGACCTTGAGGTGGTGGCGGCCGACAACGCCGCCGTCGGATCGCACGAGGTGATCATCGTCTGCACGGACGCGGACGGAGCGTCGTGGTCGTTGAGCCTCGACCTGCAGATCTCCCAACGTCGGGGTGTGGACATCCTCCCCATGCTTGGAAGCGGGCAAGGTGACGCACCGCTGGACGACCCCGAGGACACCTTCCCCGGCTCACCGGTGGTTGGCGGTCGTGCTCCCGTCAACGCCAGCGTGACCGTCGTCAACACCGGTGCCTCCACGGCCACCTTCCTCTTGTCCACGGAAGCGGTGGCCGATGGCGGACTCAGCGGGCTGTCCGTGGCCTTCGATTCAAGCGTGGTCACCCTCGAAGCTGGCGCCAGCAGCACCGTCGGGTTCTCGCTGGACCACGCCGGCACCACACTCGCGGACGGCCACCGTTGGCAGTTCCGCATCGTCGCGTCGTTGTCCACGGACGGTACCGTGCAGGACGCCATCGTCATGACCGCTGTTTACCAGACGCAGCAGGTGGGCCTGCAGGTCTTGCTCGCCTCGGACGAGGTCGAAGCAGGCGGCACCGTCAGCGGAACGCTGGTGCTGACCTCTCGCGTTCACGACCGCCTTTCCCTGACGTCAACCGGTGCGGTCTGCACCCTCCCTCAGGCGTTGGACGTCAGCGGCGCCACCGAGGCCCTCCCCTGGTCCTGTGACGTGCCGACCGGCGCCGAAGCCGGGGCCTTCTCCATCGTCATCAACGCGAACAGCGCGGTGGCAGGACCGACGTCCAACCCCTCGGCCAGCACAACCCTGAACGTGACCGTTCGCTCCGGATGGACGGCCGAGCAACCCCTCAGCATTGTTGTCGAAGACACCTCGCTCATCCTGGACGTTGACGGCTCGACCCACACGGTGGTTCGGGTGACGAACACCGCGAACGGGCCGGTCACCGGAACGATGTCGCTCGCTGGACGGAACCTTGCCTACGTGCAATATTCGTGGGTGGACATGCAATCGAACACGCGAAGTGCCTCCTTTTCCCTCGAGGCTGGCGAGACCGTCCGCTTCCAGCTTGAGCTTGTGAGCATGAAGTCGACCAGTGGTAGCGCGACGCCCGAAGTCTTGGCCATCTACGCCCTTGATGGCGTCCAGCGCACCGATTCAGGCGGTGAAGTGGAGGTCGAGATCGTTGGCGCACCGCTCGCTCCTTCAGGCATGGACCTCGGTGTGTTCACACTCTCCAACAAGGACAGCCTCCTTTTGTTGGCCTCCGGCTGGGTCCTGAGCGTCCTGCTCGTCGGTCTGCTGCGCATCAGCAGGCGGTCCAAGGTCACGTCCACGCCCGAGGTCGAGCAACAGCAGGAGGAGGACGTCGAAGAGGACCTGCCGGAACTCGGGCACAACGAGGCACGGATGGAGGACGGCGGTCGGGTGGTGTGCCCGAACTGCGACAGCGCCCTTGGGGTGCCGTCGGGCAGCGTCGCCCCGTTCCGCTTCACGTGCCCCCGGTGCGCTTCCGGCATTCGTGTCGTGGAGTGATCAAGCCCCTCGCTTCTGAGCGAACAGCAGGAAGGCCGTATGGCCGAAGGGCCCGTTGGAGGGACGCATGCCACCTCGGCTGGCCCGAGTCCACGGGCGCTCCATGATTTCTCCCGCCCACTCGACCTCGAGGCCTGCTGCTTCCACGGCCTCCCAGCAGCGTTCGAGTTGGGCGGTGACGGGGCAATAGCATGCCATTCGGCCGCCAACGGCAAGCAAGGGGGCCAAGGCCTGAATGGAACGGACGTGGTCTGCCATGTCGAGCACCACGGCGTTGAGGCCTTGTGGAGCAGCGGACGCGACGCCGTCAACCACTTCCTCGACCAAGCCTTCGAAGTGGGTGTGCGTGGGTCCGTCGACCCACGCCTCGTCGGCGCGCCGAAGGTTGGTGAGGCCAACCGATGCGTGTTCGGGTCGTGGCTCAACCGTGATGTGGTGCCCGTTGGCTCCGAGCGCGCGCGTGATGTGCAGGCCAAGTCCCGCGCTCCCAAGCCCTGCCTCCCGCACCACGTCGTCCCTGCCGATCCCAAGCCGGGCCACGAGGATGCCTGCGTCCTTGTCGCCAATCGTTTGCGCACGACGGGCCATGCCTCGTCGCAGTTCAGGCAGTCCCGTGGGCAGGACGCGGACGGCTTTTCCTGCGAGTTCAACCTCGTTTCCTTCACCAACATCCGCGACCAGCGACGCAGTGTCGACAACGCCGAGGCCCTTGGCCTTCGTCCCGCCTTCTTCGATGGGGAGGACCCACGTGCGGTCGTCTTCGCCCACCAAGGAGATGAAACCGCGCGCCATGTGCAGGCGAGCGGTGCTGCTATTTTCACGCCTTCGACGATGAAACGTTCACCACCACCCTTCATAAGCCGGAGAGGCGTCCACAACCCATGCAGATGCTGCGGACGCTCTCCTTGCTCATGATTGCCATGTACCTCGGCAGCCTTGCCGGGGCGATGACCGGGACCCTCCTCGTTGAGGCACCGGTGCTTGAGGACGAGCAGGTCGTCCTTGAAGCCCCGAGCCCTGGGCACGTGGTCTTTGGGCAGTACATCTCTTCGGACAACTGCCCCCACTGCGCCAAGAACGGCGGTGGTTCGGAGTCCCACCACAACCTGAAGGTCTCCAACCCTGACGAGTACGTCTACCTCACGTACATGTCCGTGTCCTACGGGGACACCGACACGGCCCGTGCCGGCAACATCGGCCCATACAACTGGGCATGGACGACCTCCGGCGCACCGATCGCCTACTTCGGCGACCGCACCGACAGCGCGAACATGAAGTCCGGAGCGGACACGAGCGGGTCGAACTACGACAGCATCTTCAGCAACGGTGGCGGCATGCACTCCACGGTCAACGACTACAAGATGTCCGCTTCCGTTTCCCCGAACGGCAACGTGTTTGACATCTCCATCGATTACCAATACATCGGCAGCGGCACGGCCGCGACCAACCTCAACCTGTACGCGGCCATCGTGGAGCAGGATTGCACCACCTACACCTACAACAACATGGGCGCGAACATGCTCGCGCACGGCTACAACTGCTGGATGGGTTGGCTCACCGCTGGTGACACCTACCGCACGTCGTCGGGCGGCACGGGTTCGGCCTTCGAAACCGTCTCCCCGACCAGCACCTCACAGTCCGTGACCTGGTCCAGCGTCCCCACGTCCCTGATTCAGGGCGGTTCCTCGAACGTCGCTGTGATCGGTGTGCTCATGTCCGGTTCGACCGTCTCGCTCGGCGGCAGCACGCCCCACGTGTACCACGCCATCGATTCCACGATGGGTCCCAAGATGGACATCGGACTTGGCAGCTTCAGCGTCAGCAACAGCGCCGCGAGCGGCTCCTACCTCAACGGCGACGTCCTCGACCTCTCCGTGAACGTGAACAACGTCGGCGACCTTGACTACGTGGACGGTGGCGATGTGGAGTTCTACTACCGCGACGGCGCGAACCGCGTCAGCATCGGCTCCCCGCAGGCCCTCCCCTCAAGCATCACCACGACCGGTGCGGGCTCGACGGCCACGTACACCACCACCTTCGACACCAGTTCCTTGCCAGCGAGCGCATGGAGCACGACCTTCGGGGCCCGGCTGACGGGCTTGACCGGCGACACCCGCTCGGAGAACAACGAGTTGACCGCGGCCATGGACCACGACCGACCCCCCCTCGTGAAGACGCCTCAGTTCAGCGCGACCAGCGTTGAGCGTGGCGACCCGATGACGGTGACGGTGAGCGCGGACGCGAACGACGACGTGGACACCATCCAGACCATCACTTTCGACGTCGAGAGCCGCAAGACCGGCACGACCGAATGGTCGTCGGACCTCATCAGCGGCGGTGAAACCGTCGTCTGGGAAGGCACGGATTACGAAGGCCGCGAATACACTTTCTCGACGACCACGGACATGGACGCCGGCACCTACGACATTCGCGTGCGCGCCGTGGACGACCGTGACCAGGTGTCGGACTGGCGCGAGGTCATCGGCGTGGACGCCGTCACCGTGACCAACGCACCGCCGACGGTGGTGGCCGAACCCGTCCCGACCGTGATGTGCGACGTTCCGACCAAAGTCGACCTCACCGGTCACGTGCTCGACAAGGAGTCCGACCTGAGCGAGTTGACCATCACTTCCTCCGCGTCCTCCTTCCTTGGGTGGGACGCTTCCACCCAAGAGATCGAAGTTCTGTTCGCCTTCAGCGACATCGGCGGCTGCCCGCTCGGGCAGAACGGCATCGAAATCCAGGTGGACGACGGCGAGGACTACGGTGGCTCACTCCCCTACGGGACGCTCCTGTTCAACGTCATCGAAAACGGCCAGCCCCGCTGGATGGGCCTGCCGACCAAGACGGTTGACGAGGGAGGCAGCGACCAATTCATGCTCTACCCCTACGTCACGGACACCGACGACGAAGGAAACTCGGTGTCGTCGAGCGGCCTGATGCTCTCCATCGTGAGCAACTCCAACCCCGAAGTCTTCACCGTCTCGCTGGAGAACGGCATCCTCGCCTACGAAGCCGTGGACGACGACGTCAACGGCGAGACCACCGTCACGATCCGTGCCAGCGACGGTGAGCAGAGCGCCGACCAGACCATCCTGCTCAAGGTCGTGCCCATCAACGACGCGCCCCGCATGGACCTCGGCGACCTCGCGTCGCTCGAACTCAAGCGCGGCAAGTCCTACGTGTACGACCTCGCGAGCCTTGTCTACGACATCGACGACGACGACGACCCCTTCCTGATGGTCACCCCGAGCGAATCGGGCGCTGCGCGCTACGACCTGTTTACAGGATTGATGACGGTTGAGTTCGAAGAACTTGGTCAGCAGACGATCACGGTCACCGCGCAGGACAAGTACGACTCCAACAGCTACACCATCAACGTGAACGTGTACGACGCGAAGCCCTTCGTGGTCTCGGAGGACGGATCCGGTTACATGACCGTCGCGATGCAGGACGCCTACATCGGCGCCTCACCCACGGCCACCCTCATGCTAACCGACGCTGCACCCACCTTCACCACCCTTGAGAGCCAGTGGCAGATGTGCGAGGGTGCTACGGGCGTGTGCCTTGACCTCGTGATCAAGCCCCTCGACGTGACGGCGTCCGACCGAGGGTGGACGATGGAACTTGAATTCCCATCTCGCCCGTACGGCCTCCAGTTCGACGATGACGTCAAACTCTCGTTGGTCGTTGGTACGGACGCGGCCGGTGAGGAATACAAGATGATGGCGCCGATGTACTGGCGCATCACCGACGAGGCTCCAGGGCCTGCAGACATGACCGCCGAGGAACTCACGGCACACGTGGCTGACCTTGAGGCCCGCATCGCAGCACTCGAAGCAGCGATGGCGGATGGCTCGGCCGACGCCGGTGCGGCCTCGGCCTTGGAGAACCTGCAGGCGGACCTGGGCGATGCCTGTGCGGACGGTCGCGTGGAGTGCGCGTCCGATGACGTTCAGGGCGGTGGCGACACCGTCGACGAAGGCGGCATGAGCATGACCCTCATCCTGATCGTGGTCGGTGTGCTCGTGCTTGCGGCCCTCCTCGGCCTCATGTTCACCCGCGGTGGCTCTGGAGGCGAAGGCGACGTGAAGTGGGACGAGACCACGCTGCCTGCTGCAGACCTCGCTGCGAATTCGATGTACGGCGGTGCGCAGGAGATCTTCCAGCAGCCCATGGCGGCTGCTCCTCCGATGCCCGCCATGCCCGCTGCTCCTGCTGGACCCCCCCTGCCCGCTGGCGGCCTGCCCGCCGGTTGGACCATGGAGCAGTGGGTCCACTACGGTCAGCAGTACCTCGACCAGCTCCAGTGAGTGAGCCCGAGGCGCCCTGAGGGGCGGCTGAAAGCCTCAAAGGGGAGGCGAGCGCAGCAAGAGGCGTGACTGCGGAGGCGGAGGACGTGACGGCGGACGGGACGTCCGCTGACGACGCGCTTTCTTCCGACGAGGCAGAGGTGCTCACGACCGTGTGGCACGACCGACCTGAGGAGGTCGATCTGCTTGACTCGGGCGATACGGTGCTTCAAACCCCGGTCGAGCAGTGGATGGAGGAGGTCCGCCTCACCTCCACTCGAGATGTCCCCATCCCAGACCGCTTGGTCGACCAGGTCATTGGGCAAGAGGCAGGGTCGGTCATCATCCGAAAGGCGGCCGAACAGCGCCGCCACATGCTGATGATTGGGGACCCGGGGACGGGCAAGTCCATGCTGGCACGCTCGATGACCGAACTGCTGCCGAAGGATGCCTTGGAGGACGTGCTCGTGTATCCCAACGAGGAGGACGAGAACGAACCCCGCGTTCGCTCGGTTCCAGCCGGTCGTGGCGACCGCATCGTCAAGGTGCAGCGCGAAGCCATCCGCGTGCAGCGTGAAAAAACGCAGAAGATGCTGCTCATTGCCTTCGT
>JALRLN010000074.1 GCA_023254445.1 Candidatus Poseidoniaceae archaeon
TGAGGCGGGGTCCGGGAGGGGTCGCTGAAAGTGAAGTGAAGAACGCCGTGCAGCGCCCATTTCAGTTTCGAAAACGATGCCGTGGACGTCCCCGCCGGTCAGCCTAAATACAGGGGGCGACTCGGCGAAATGCCTGCTTGCGTGGTGTAGTGGCCCATCATAAAGGATTCTCATTCCTTTGACCCGGGTTCGAATCCCGGCGCGAGCACTTAGCGACACATCGTCATCGGCGTGCTCGCGCCTCGCCACGAGGTGAAGCGATGCACGAAGGTCACCCCGTTGGCCCGGCGCGAACACCCTTCTCCATGTGGAGGCGTGAACCCCTTGTGAGAGAACATTGAAGGCCAATCGGGTCGAACAACAAGGTATGGAACTGATGAGCCTCGGTTCCGCCATTAGTGGTGTCAAAGCCATCATGTCAGCGTACGATGGATACGAACGCAAGCGCTTCTTGGACACCGATTTTGCCGTGCGCGAGGAACTTCGTCGTCGAACAGACATGCTCACGGACCACCTCAACCGGGTGCATGACCGCCTGACGCGTCACGAAGATGAGGATGCGGCGTCGGAGGTTCGCGAAGCGAAAGCGACCCTGACCGGACTGGCGGCCGACGTCCAGTTCGCGATTTCAAGCGCACCAACGAGCGCTCACACCAGCATAGGTCGACTCGGCCGCTCCCCACGGCGCCAGCTGGTCAACCACGACCTTCGCACCCTCGAAATGCTGGTGAGCGCCACCCGGACGTGCAACGACCTCCTTGAGTTGAGCGCGACGTCCGATGCACCTCAGGAGGACGTTCAGGCGCTGTGCGCGCGCGTGCACGATCAGGTTGGTCGCGCGCGAAACCACCTCCGTGAGCGAAACATGTTCATTGAGGGACTGATGAAGCGGTGATACGATGGCGGACAACAGGTACCGATGGCGAACAAATCCAGCGGTGATCGCACGGTACGTGATGGGGTACGAAGTTCCATCCGGCCTTGAGGTCACCCTCAAGCCGAACGAGGCGTGCGTGGTCATCGAGGACGGGCGAATCGCTGGTGTCGCCACGCAGCAGCACATGGAGGTCAATCCCGAGGTCGGTCTGCTCGGTCGCTTGTTCGGCAAAAACGCCCCAGACCGATCCTTCTTCTTCGTCCTCTTGGGCCCTCACGACCTCCTCTTTCCGTTGGCCTTCACGATGAACGACGGTGAGCAGGTGACGGGCCTCTTCTCCATGCGTGTGGCCTTCACGAGGGAAACGGTCGCTCGCATCCTCCACCTGCCTGCCCGAGGGACGTCCGTGTTGACCGCGTCCAACCTTGCCGGACTGCTGCTTCCAGAGGTTCAGGCACAGGCCCAACCCCTGTTCGCCACCTCGACAACGGAGGACCTCCGTGCCGGCGTCGGACGTCAGGCGGCGCTCGACCGGCTTGGCGCCGCCCTCCGAGCCACGCTTGACCACCATGGGCTGCGCATGCAGTCCTCCTTCGTGACGTGGAACGAAGGCGAAGCGCAGGAATTGCTCAGGATGCGGCGGGACCTCGAACACCTGGCCGAACGAAACGCGATCCTCGAGGAGCAACAGCAGGTCGAGATGGACGCTGTCCTCGGCCGCCGCGTGCATGAACTGGAGTTCAACGCACGGCTCTCCTCGGCCGATGCGAGCGCCGAAGCCAAGGCCGAGGCTGCGGCTGAAATCGCACGGATCCAAGCCACCGCGAGCGTGGACCGCGCTCGCTGGGACGAGGTGTCCAGCCTTCAGGCCAGCCAGCACGACGAGCGCCGGACGCAGGAACTGTCGGAAGCACAGCACCAGGTGAAGATGGCACGGCTGGAAGCGCTTCGTAACATCGAACTGGGGGCCGCGGGGCGAACGGAACGCGCGGACAAGATGGCCTTCGCACAGGACCAGTTTGAGAAGGTGCAGGCCGCAAAACGCGAGCGGATGCGCCTGGAAGCGGAGCGGGAACAGCAGCGCTTGGACGGCATCAACGAGGGGTCCAGCCGCACCATCGACGTGCTTGCACGCATCGCGGAAAACAGCGACGACCCCGCTGTCGCGATGGAGGCTTTGCGGCAACTCGCGGAACTGCGGAAGGCCGACGTCGATGCAGCGAAGGGAGCCTACGGCCAGGACACGCACGACGAGTGAGCGTTGGGTTCGCCTCAGGGCTCGTCCTTGGAGGCCTTGACGAAGGAAGCAATCACGGTCAATCCCTCAAGCAGCCCAAGCGCGATGAGCAAGGTCGGTCCTGCGGCCGCGTGGGCCTTGACGTCAAGGTCGAAGGTGGTCACCAGCGGACCGCTGTCGCCCCCACCAAGCACGCCGTCCAGCACGCCGCTTGAACCGTCATCGACGAGCCCAAGTTCACCGGTGATGGCGTAGTGGTCGTCGTCCGAGAGCGCCCACGTGAACCCCGTTGAGGATTGAGCGTTGGGACCTCCTGCAGCAAAATCGATCGTCGCAGGGTCGCAGTCCACGATCACGTCCGAGTCGAGCGCCGATGCTGCGATCAACCGGTCGCGTTCCTGACCGCTGATGATGCCCACCCACACGCTGGAGGTGTTCCATTCAAACCCCACCTCCACTGGGAGCAGGTCGCCGAAGGGAGGTTTTGGGAGCACGTCCTCAGCGATGCCGCACCCCGTTCCGTCCGCTGGAGCAGGGACGTCCTCCACGGTGTCCTCGTAGCGGACCCCAAGCACGGCCCCAGCAAGGACGCCGCCGAGGAGCAGCGCCACGACAAACAGCCAAACACGCATGGCCATTCATACAACCATCGGCATTTGACCCCTTGTCTTCTGCAATCGGTGGAAGGTTGATGCGCGACACGCACGGTGCAACGCCATGGACGTTCGTCGTACGTCCGCCGACGAACGGAATGCCGTCCTTGGCCTGTATGCACACGCCTCTGCGCTTCAGCGGAGCAAGGGGCAGGTGGAGTGGCCCGCCATCGATACGGCGTTGGTGGAGCAGGAAATCGAGGAAGGGCGGCAATGGCACCTTCGAATCGACGGCGCCCTCGCTTGCGTGTGGGTCGTGGCCTACGAGGACCCTCTGATTTGGGGGGACATGGAGGCGGACCCGTCCGTCTTTCTGCATCGGATCGCCACCGCGCCCGAGTTCAGGGGCCGGCGCCTCGTTGGCGAGGTGGTGGCGTGGGCCATCGACCATGCACGTGACCTCGGACGGACCCACCTCCGACTGGACACCGTCGGCCACAACGAGGCCCTCATCCGGCTGTATACGAGCCATGGGTTCACCTTCCTCGGCCCGAAGCACTTGGACGACGTCCGTGACCTCCCTGGGCACTACGCCGATGGCCCGTGCCTTCGCTTCGAGCAGGTCGTTCCCATGATGCGCAGCATGGACGAAGTACCCGAAGATGGAACGAAAGGTCTGAGCACGAATCCTTCAAGTCCTCGGGCTTGATGGAACAGCATGCTACCCACAGACTGGGACATCAGCGCCGCCATGACCGCCCTTGCTGCTGCAATTTCGGCCTCTGGTCGCTCCGTGGAGGAAGTCTTCGCGGACCTCGACAGCGACGACGACGGCCGGCTCAACGGCCCGGAACTGCTCGCTGGCCTTTCGGACCTGCTCGGTGAGGCGATGGACCCGCTGAAGGTCTCGGAGGTCATCACCTCCTTCGATGAAAATGCAGATCACCGGATCGACCTTGACGAGTGGAAGGCGCTCGTGGAGCAGCACGGCGAAGAAGAGTGAAGCTCAACGAAGGTCCTCGTCCTCAATGGTGTGGCCCATCCGTTCGGCCTTCGTGCGCAAGTACCCGGCGTTGTCCACGCCCACACCAACGACGAGGGGGACACGTTCGACAACATCGATGCCATGGTTCCGCAGTTGCTCGACCTTGTCGGGGTTGTTCGTCATCAGGGACACGGCTCCGACACCAAGCGATTGCAGCATCTCCGCAGCCACGGTGTAGTCGCGCCCGTCGGCAGGAAGGCCGAGCATGAGGTTGGCGTCCAAGGTGTCGGCGCCTTGGTCCTGAAGGTGATAGGCCTGAATCTTGGCGTGCAGTCCAATCCCACGTCCTTCCTGACGGAGGTAGAGCACGCACCCCCAACCACGCTCGGCGACCGCGGCGAGGGCCGCATCGAGTTGTGGCCCGCAATCGCACCTCAGGGAACCGAACGCGTCACCGGTCAAGCATTCCGAGTGCACCCGGACCATGACGGGGTCGGGACCTGCCAGGTCCCCCATCGTCAGGGCCACATGGTCGGCGCCCGCATCGTCGTGCACCACGCGGATGGTGAACGTCCCCCACCGTGTGGGAAGCGAGGCTTCGCTGGGAACGTCAGGCGTCATGCCACCACCTCGATGAACAAGCGCCAGTCTCCTGCACCTTCCTCAAGACCAACCACCCGCTGCCCGAGGCGGGCCACCATGGGTGGAAGGTCTTCGAGGGCCTCCGGGTCGTCGAAGCGCACCTCGAGGCACGCGCCGGGTGCCAATGCGCCCAATGCCTTGCGGGCCTCACCGACCGGGACGGGGCAGCGAAAGCCACGGACGTCCAAGCAGTGGCTTGCGACAGGACCGGTGCTGCCCTCGGCCATGGACGCTCCTCGGTCACCTTCCCTTCAAGCCCTTCGACCGACGGCCCTATGAGGCGGCCTCCCAAAGCCAGAGCGTGGCCCGAGGCACGGACGCACCGGAGGACCTCTCGTGGTCTGAGGTCGGGGCGCTTGGGCTCCGCTACGCCAAATTCCCCGTGGCCCTTTTGCTGGTCGAGGCCTTCTACTGGTTCTTGACCGAGCCAAGCGATACCTTGGCCCCTTTGCAGGTCGTTGAAGCGTGGCTCTGGCACGGCATCACCCAACTCATCTGGGGCTCCGATGCCGTGAGCCTCTCGATGCACAACGGCTGGCTCACCCGCATCGATTTCCATCATCCAGCCTTCCCTGGAAGCTTCGACAGCGTGGGCCTGTACGTCTCGGACGAGTGCGCAGGGGTGCACGAGATGATCTTCCTCTCGACGCTCATCCTCATCACCGAAGACGTGCCGCAACGGGACCGGCTTCGAGCGGTCGCCGTTGGGTGTGGTTTGGTCTTCGTGCTCAACCTCGCGCGTCTTGTGGCCTTCTATCCACTCGCGCTCGGTGGCTGCTTGGAGGCCCCAAACGACGTCGCCTGCCTCAACGGCATGTGGGCCTTCCACCGTCATGTGTACGAGTGGGGCTTCCTCATCGTCCTGATCGGGCTCTGGCTCGCATGGTTCACGTGGGTGGGCGGACCACGTCGCGTGAAGGACCGCAGCCTCGCCGGCTCGGAAGCGTGGCGCATCGTGCTCCGGCGTGACTGGGCGTGGCGGTCGACACGCCCCGTGTGGAAGCAACCCCTCGCGGGCATCGCGGTCGCAGTGGTCTTGGCCGTGCTGGCCGCCCTCCTTGTGACCAACAACGCTGAGGCGATGGCCGCCCGTGACATCGTGGCGGAATGCGCCTTCAGCGACCTTGTCAGCGACCGCTGTGCGCAAGCGCAACTCGATTGGAACGACGCGATCGATGGCGCGTGGTCGTTGGCCAGCCTTGGCCTGCTCGGGGTTGTGGTGAGTGCCTTCGTGTACGAACGCCCGCTGGCCGACGGGCGCTGGCCGTCCAGCCTGACCGACGAAGAGCGGGAAGCGCTGGCCTCTGAAGCGAAGGCCGCACGCGACGAAACCGAGTGATCAGAGGACCACGAGGTCAACGCTGTGGGTGGCGCCTGCGAGTTCCTTTTGCGCGAAGGCCTTCATCGCACGGGCAGCCACGCTGTTGTGCATGCCGACGTCGCTGTGGTCGTCACCGAGCACGATCCGGCCAACGGCCATCGCATCGCAGCCCACCGTCTCCACAATCCAGTCCTCAAGGGCGGCCTTGGAGACGCCCTCGCTGGCGGAAAGCCCAACCCGGAGGGTGATGAAGCCGAAGGGGTCCGCCGCGTCGGAGAGGTCCTCGCGCCAGGCGACCGGGTCTCGCTCCACCCCTTCAGGAAGGTCGAACACCTCGACCTCCTCAACGGGGAGGTCGTAGGTCGCGATGATGTTCTGCATCTGTTGGCCCGACGTCCGGTCGACGAGGGTCCACGCTTGGCCGGTGCGGCCGATGCGACCTGTGCGGCCGATGCGGTGGATGAACGCGTCCATGTCGTTGGGGACGTCGTAGTTGATGACCATCGTCACGGAATCCACGTCGATGCCACGGGCCGCAACGTCGGTGGCGACGATGATCCGGAGTTGGCCCTCTCGGAAGGTGCCCAAGATGCGCTCACGCTGGTTCTGGCTCAGGTCACCGTGCAGGCCGTCGACCTCGAACTTGGCCTTCCCGAGACGCTCGATGAGCAGGTCGACCATGCGCTTGGTGTTGGCGAAAATGATCGCTTGGCCGTCCTCTTCAAGGTGCAGCAGCAAGCGTGCCGTGGCCCACAATTTGTTGGAACGACCGACCTGCGCCACGCACAGGCGAACGTCTGGCAGGTCGATTTCGTCCTCGTTCGTTTGGACGAACTCCGGGTCCTGCATGAACTCGAAGGCCGCATCGACGATTTCCTGAGGGAAGGTCGCGGAGAACAACAAGGTCTGCTCGCGGGACGTCATCCGCTCAAGCACCCAGAGGATGTCGGGGAAGAA
>JALRLN010000075.1 GCA_023254445.1 Candidatus Poseidoniaceae archaeon
GAAACAAAGTGCGCGTAGACTTTTGCATCGCTGGGTGTTTGATATATGCCCGAGAAAATATTTTGTTCGCATCGTAAACAAAGTTTGCGCCACATTGAACGTTTCGGAGTAAAATAAATAAAATCGGAGTAATAAAACAAATCTTGCGGCTTCGCAGGCTTCAGCTGCAGGACCAGATGGCGAAGCGGACGCGTGAAGACATCGAGAAGGATGATAGGACGCGTCTTGAGAAGGCGCAGCAGGAGATTGAAGACAGGATCGACGAAAAAGAAGCAGAAAAGACGGGGCTCGATGCGAAGAAGGAAGAGGAAATCGAGCGCACGGACAAAACGGTCGAAGCGATGAAAGCTCAGTACTACGCACACGTCTGGAAGAGAAGGGCTATGAAGGTATCAAAGAAATTTGCGGTACAGTACCACAAGATGCCAAAGGAGACTGCAATGGACAAGACTCAACGATTGAAAGCTCTCCGCGAACACCGTGTGGAAAGGCTCGAAAACGACTTGACTACTGCGGAGAAGGCATTTCTAAAAGCGATAGAAGACCACATGATGACTGCTGAAGAACGCCCAGTACACACACGCATCGATGCAATTGAAACAGAGATCGACCAGCTATATGCAAAGATCGAACAGCTACTTGATGATTACTGCTTTTCGGGTGTCCCTAAAGAAGAGGTGAAAAAAGTGTTCGAGTTCCTCGACTCATTATCAGAGAAGACGAAGATGAAGAGTAATGAAACAGAAGAAGATGATGAAGAGTGATGATGGTATATGCATGTAGTGGCGCCAACTTGTCATGAAAACATTAAGCCATGAAATTAAATGGCAAGTGTTTTCTCTGAGCGGCGCCGAGTGGCATATCGCGTTTTGAAATCGCATCCGAGATCTGTGGTCATCGCAAGTAGGCATATTAATGTCAGTCAGCACATTGACGGCAATAATAATAAAACAGCAGTGTGACGGCGCCGAAATGCGGCATCGGGCAAATGGGGGCTGCTCGGCCTACAGGGGTATGCGGCGAGCGGAAGGGGCCGCATCGGAGGCAGAATGAGGGCGCGGCCGCCATGTGATGTTGCTATATGTGCATCGTATAACAACATTTGTACCAGTTTTTCTAATACACGTAAAACGTTTTAAAATCTTGTACTTCTTGTACTTCTTGTACTTCTTAGAAATCGTGAAAAGCCTTAAGGCTTAAGGAGGCTTGTACTTTCTTGTACTTAACACGGATTCGCACGCTTGAGCTGCAGAACAGAGATGCCGAAGCGGCCGCGTGAAGACATCGATCGTGAGGTTAAGAAGGCGCAACAGGAGATCCAAGACAGGATCGCCAAAAAAGAAGCAGAACTGTTTTGTCTCAACACAAATGCACCCCATACACCCGATGCAGAAGAGGAAACCGAACGCACGGCGAAAGGCGGCGGTGAAATCGTTCAGTTGCTTGGAAACGGGTCGGCGTTTTACGCACCCGGTTCTGCCGCAGCCGTCATGGCGGAAGCCGTCCTCAACGACCGTCGCCGCGTCATTCCTGCGTCGTGCCACCTCACCGGACAGTATGGGATGGACGATGTGTACATCGGCGTTCCTTGCATTGTTGGAGCCAACGGGGTCGAACGAATCCTCGAAGTGGAACTGCTCGATGGTGAACTCGAATCCTTGCAGGCCTCTGGCACGTTTTACAAGTCCCAACTCTCCGACGTGCTTGGCTACTGAGGCGTGCTGCGAACGACAGCAAGCGCCAGACCTTCGGCCTCGCTGGTGATGTCTGCAGGGTCAAACGTTGAGGTAGGGCCTTGGCGCAACGTCCAACCGCTTCGCCCACGGCTTCGCATTCGTGTCAGCACTTCTTGACCGGTGTAACACCCTTTGTTGGGATGGACAACCGATTCCAGACCGCACGCGAGGGGATGACGGCCCCTTGTTACCTCAGCCCCGTCTTCAGGCCAACGATGACGAACACGCCACGACGTCCATTCCTGTCCAGGATCGTCGAGGTGCGCAGGCATCGCGCCTGGAGTGATGTTGAGCACCAGTTCGTCGTGGATGCGCGCGACGGTTGAGGGCCCCTGAGCCCGCCATGAACCAAGCGGCGGTGCCTCCGGTCCAGGCTGCAATTCCATGGTCACATGATTGATGCTCGACAGATCTCGAAACTCGAGCGGTTGCCCCAGCCTCCGCTCCGCAAAATGCTCCATCAACCGAGCCGTCCACATGCTGTGGAGCGCCAAGACGACGCCATTTCCCATACGAAGGGTGAACGCGGTCGCAAGGATGCGTGCGGTTCGATCTGTGAAGCATGTTCTTTCAACGCCACCATCGTCCGGGACGACGTTCGTAGAAAGGCCATCAATGAACGAGGATGCACCGTCACCAACCACCATCACGACGTTGTAATCACGTCGGGCGAAGCGAACGCTCATGGCGATCATGCGAAGGATTCGCCGCAGCCACAGGTGCTGCCGGCGTTTGGATTGTTGATCTTGAACCCTCCACCCATCAGTCGATCGATGTAATCGATTTCAATTCCGTTGAGAAGATGGCTCGAGGCATTTGGAACCTGCACAACAATGCCGTCCACATCCAACCGTTGACAATCCGCTTCGTCCGCGTCAACGATTTGGAGGTCGTACATGTAGCCCGAACAACCCCCGGAAAGAACCCCGACGAGCAAGGAGTGGCCTTCCGCCCCTTCAAAAGCATCAACAAGCATCGTTTTTGCCTTGGGCGTGATGGTCAAGGTCACTTCAACCGGTTCAGGAACGGTCGTCGACACCGGCGTTGCGCTCTCGCAGGTTCCACAGTCCATGTTGCTTCCACCTCTTCCTCATTCATCAACCTGTGCAGCATCGTCCGTGGCGACCGTTGATTCACACGTCATTGAAAAACCGCAGCCGCCCGAAGCGTGGGTGGCGCACGTGCGAACGGTGGGCTGAACGGCTACGCCGTACCGTGCTTGAACGAGACCGGCGATGACACCCTCATCAAGTTGACAGAGCACGGCGTGGCTTTCAGGTCGTCCTAAGCACCCATGCGGATCAAGCACCGTGGCCCGGGCTGGCGGCGTGCCCTCGAGCAAGATTTCCCCGCGGCCGAGGTCGGTCCACGCCCTCTGTAGGTGTGAACGGAACGACGCATCATCTTCGATGTCACTAAGGTGCAGTGCGAGTTCTTCTCCCACCCGTACACCGATGGATCGGACGACCTCTCCAACATCGATGCCCAATTGGCCCAAGGGGGACATTGGCGATTGTCCAGATTTTCGAAGGATGGCGTTGCTCGCCGTACCTTGACCCAACAGGTCGCTAAGTCCGTCTTTCATGCGTTCGAGGAAGGAGCCTTCTCCAAGGTTGACGCGCATCGGTTCAAGGATGCGACCCTCGGTCAACCTGCTCCGACGAACGTGGAGATCGACTCCATTGCCCCATTGATGCTCAATCAGTTCGGCGTGCGCTTCCAAAAAAGCAGGTGCCTCGACAAGCAATGCAGAATCGTGGCGACCCCTGCCTGTTGGGTTGGCTTCGACATGGAGTTGAAAGACGCCCACTTCGTCGTCCACGAATGCACCGTGAAGGGTGGTTTGGTCCACATGACGAACCGCGATGCTTTCCTCAAGTGCGGAAAAGCGCCGCAATGTGTCATGCTGAATGTCGGCCATCACGCGGACGTCGACGCCTCGAGCCGCCGCAGCATGAAGGGCGTCCAACACCGGGCTTCGCTGCACGTGCAGAATGCCATACCTCCCAAGGAGCACCCAAGCCCGTTCTTCTGCGGCTTCAATCAGGGTCGTGAGGCTTGCCATCGTGGTATCTCGATCCCGAAGAACGGTGAAGGACGGCGGCGAAGGGTGGTCGTCCTCGGCGTGGATGGCCTGATGCCCATCGGATTCAAGTTCCTCGAGGTGTGTTTTCAGGCGGGACAGCACCGCTTCTTGTTCGCCGATGATAATGTCCATCGCCTGTTTGATGCTTGGGCCGATGAAACGCATTGGTCGCTCTGCCGTGACCGTGACCAACCCCTTCTCTTTGAGCCGGTCAAGCGTCCCGTAGGCGTCCATTCTGGAAAGCCCCAATTCACGCCCAACTTCACTCGCCCTCCGAGGCGTCCCATCGGCGAGGTGGAGGACGGCGTTGGCCATCTTTGCATCAAGCCCACACGCAATCAAGCGGTCCCTGATGCGAGCACCGTTGGCCATGGTGGAACGAGGAGGTGGTCCGGTTTGAACCCCTTGACTCATCGGCGGGTGCGCATTCGCTTCTCGTACTCCTTTTGGAGGATTTTACAGCGACGGACCTGTTCCTTCGCCATGGCCAATTCGTCTGCACTAAGGCCCCGCGGCTCCGCCTGTTCAAAACACTTGATTGCGTCAGGGTACCGCTCCATTTCGGCGTACGCAACACCCATGTTGTACAGCGTTTGACCTCGCACCTGAGCAGGTCGGATCAACATGGCCTGGTGGTAGGCTTCGACACATTTGGGATAATCCTCCATGTAATAGAAACAGTTGCCGCGTGCGTTCAACACAAGGATCACCTTGTCTTCGTCATCGGCAAGCAAGGAGAGTGCTTTGTCGAAGCAATTCAAGGCTTCACGGAATTTTTTCGCGTCCAGAAGTTCAGTTCCACGGTTGAACCATTCACGACCCTGGGCTCGTTCTTGCTCGGGCGTTGTTGTACGAACCTGTTGGGCTTGAGCGGCCGTGACGTCCAGAGCTGCTGCAACAAGGTCGAGCGAGGGCTCGTGTTCAACAGGCGTCGCCGTCGGTTCTGGTTCCACAGGCGTCAGCAGAAGCAAGGATGGGTCCGCCGCGGCACCCGCTTCGTTCGACAACGCGTCGGCCGTCACGGCGGGTTCGACGGGCGTGAGGAGGAGGGCTTCACTCGGATCCACACTCTGAGGCGCATCGGGCGCGGCGTCCATTGCTTCGTCGACGATGTGTTGCTCGGCAGGGTCCACGACGGACACCGCGTCAACGCTGTGGCCAGTGGGTGTTTCATTCAACTGGATGGACTCGTTCAGTGCAGCACCTGAGAGGGCGTTCGCTTTTGCATGGCATTTCGCCGCCTTCTCAAGTTCACCAGCGGATTCCAACGCCTTCGCCATGCCCGTCCACGCGCTTGCATCGTCCCCATCGGACGTGACTTCGTGCTTCCAAAGTCCGATGGCTTCGAGGTGCTCTTGACGCAAACTGTGCGCGCGTGCCCTGATTCGTGGCAAGTCTTCGCCAAGCAAGGTCAGCGCTTTGGTGGCGAGCGAGGGTCCTTCGGGAATGGTCCGTGGCTGTCCCTCCAACCGTTCGAGGGCTGCGGCTTCACCTTCGCCAAGCGCCACGAGCCACATGGCCAGTGCATGACGGTCAGGTGACGGTGCCTCGGGCGTTAGCCGGTCCATGGCCTCGATGTACCATCGGTCGGGTGTTTCCGTGCGATCAAGCACCGCCCACCGACGGACGAGCACTTCCTCGCCAGCACCGTGGTCCACGGCGGCATCGTAGGCTGCGAGGGCTTGTTCTCGCTCGCCACGAGCAGCGTGCAGGTCACCAATGAGCCCATGCGTTTGGGGGTCGGTGACGTCCAACCGCAACGCGTGTTGAGCAGCACCACGAGCATGGTCATCGAGGTTCAATCGATGCATGCCAACGGCTGCGACCCTCCACGCACGTGCGTCGTTTTTCGCGAGCGATTTCAGATGAGGTTTGAGCAACGCTACGGCTTGCTTTGGATGACCTGCATCAAGTTCGGATTGCGCCATGTTGATCACGGACTCAAGATCCACCACCTCGCTGGTCGGCGGCGGGTCGGTTGGCGTGTTTTCATCGGTAGAGGCTGCAATAGCCTCTTGCGCCTGCTGCTGCGCAGCGACAACCGTGGCGGCAGCCCGTAGTTCGGATTCATCCAGACGACCGTCGCCGTCAACGTCGTGATGCGATGACTCCTCGAGCACAGCTTGGGCGTCGCTCACACCTGCCTTTCGCATCGCCCTTGTGAGGTGCTGGTCCTCCCACGTGGCAGAGGTCGTGGGCCGCTCAGATGGCAGGTCGGGTGTTTGCGCTTGGTTGCTCGCGCATCGTCGACGGATGTCCAACAATTCAGGGTGGTTCGGGTAGTGGGTCAACGCCCGCGTGGCCATGGCCTCGGCCCCTCCCACGTCCCCCATTCGCTCAAGGAGGACCGCCAGGTTGGCCGTTGCTGGAGCATTTTCTGGTTCAAGGTCAAGGCAGATGGTGAACGATTGCTTGGCACCTTTCGCGTCGCGTTGCCCTTCCAGAAGGACGCCCCGGTTGTACCACGCCATCGCATTGGAGGGGTCCAATCCAATCGCCTTGTTGATCTGCTCGAGCGCACCGACGTGGTCTTTCTGGCGGGAAAGACGCTCGCCTTCGCGGAGGAGGTTCATGGCCTCGACCTCGACCTCCGTGGGCCCATCGGTGACGTCTTCGGCCATGGTCCCAAATGCCATTCGGATTGTGGATAAGTGTTGTTGCTCCACGGTTGAATCGGAGCCTTGGAGAACTTCGCGCACCTGCGATGTGCATGGAGGTGCTTCGGTCGATCCTTGGATTGGAATTTGTTCAACTCCCCGCCGGGCG
>JALRLN010000076.1 GCA_023254445.1 Candidatus Poseidoniaceae archaeon
CCTCCACCTGTGGGACGAGGACCTCGGCGCGACGGAGGCCGAAGTCTGGGCCGCGGTGCTCGCACGTGACGACCTCGTGCTCGTGGACGCCTCGTTTGGTCTCGAAAGCGCAACGGACGGGGCGGCGGTCGGGCTCCTGCCACTGGCGCTCGGGGACAGCGTCAACCTCGTGCAGGCAGGGGATGCTGCGAACAGCCACACCGTGCGCGTGGCGGGGTACCTCGCGCAATCGTCCTTGGCCTTCTCTCCCGGCGTCTGGGCCAACGCTTCGCTCGTGGACGACCGCTTCGACGGAGCAGTGACGCGCATGTACGTCTCCGTCGGTGACGACGTCGAAGTGTTGGCTGGCGACCCGAACGACGTCGAGGTCCCTCCCGGAAAGCCCGAATCGGTCAGGCGGGCCGCGGCTGGGGTCGCCAACGCCATCGATGAGGCCCTTGCAGAAGACGCCGTGCACGTCACCCTCCTCGTGGACGAGGTGCTGGTGGTTCGTGCCCTCGTGATCGCCATCCTGGACATCTTCCGAGCCTACCTCGCGCTGGGGCTTGGCGTCGGCCTCATGGGCATCGGTGTGGTGACCGCACGGGCCGTGCAAGAACGCACGGGCATCATCGGCTTGCTGCGCGCCGTTGGCATGCCGCGACGAAGCGTTGGTGTGAGCCTCCTCGGTGAAGTGGCCTGGACCGGCGGGCTCGGCTTGTTGGTCGGCGCATCCGTTGGGTTGCTGTTCCACGTGCAACTGCACCAGGCCCTCTGGTCCGAGCAAGGTGCGGCGCTTGTCCTGCCGTGGTCCACCGCGTTCGCCCTTGTTATCGGCGGGGGGTTGTTGGTGGGTGCTGCCGTCGCCGTGCCGGTGCGACGAGCGGCGAACATTCCGCCCGCCGCAGCGCTTCGGTCCCACGAATGATGTGTGGAATTGGGACAAAACTCACCTTTCCCATAGTATAAATACGACACAAACCATCGAGGCTTCAGCCACCTTGTGGAGGGACTCAAAATGCGGAACACAACGACCATCCTTCTCGTGACGCTGATGCTGACCAGCATCCTCGCGGGCCTGCCAACGAACCAACTGAACGACGTCGACATGGTCGACAACACCAGCGGCCGCGCCGGCGCGGACGTTGACATCCTGGCGATCACCTCGCCGGACGAGACGGTGTGCACCGACAACATCGGGTGCCGCAACGAACTCCTCGTCGGCGACGACACGACCTTTGAGGTCGTCATGAGGAACATCGGCGACGGGGACATCGAGGAGATGTCGTACACGGTGGACATCTACCTGACCGATTCCTCCGGCGGCCGTGGCATGATGGCCAAGGACGCCAACGGCATGGACCTGACTTGGACCAACGACGTCGCGGTCTGCCCCGACGCTTCCTCCTGCGACCAGACCGAGTTCCTCGCCAGCTCGACGTACGGCAACGGGGCCGTCACCCTCACCACCGGCGGCTCGGACATCGTCTGGACCCCTGCGGTCGGTCAGTACCTCGTCGTGGTCTCGATTGACTCCGACGACGACAGCGACCCCTCCAACGACGAAGAGGAGATCTTCGTCATCGTCCGCGACTGGGCCGACATCGAGGTCGACCTGTGCTGGACCAACGCTGACGGCTGCCTCGACAACGACGCTGCGGTCGGTACGAACGCCGACACGCGCTCCTTCCAACTCACCGTCACCGCGGACGGCTCCACCGAGTTCAACCCACGTGAAGTGAACGTCTCCCTCGAGTTCAGCGGCATGTCCGCGGCCAGCGCGGGCGGCATGAACCTCGGCACGGACGGCGCCTCGTGGGTCCTCGTGGCCGGCAGCCCCCAGACCGTTGAGGTGACCCGCAACGCCACGGACGACACCTTCACCGAATCCAGCCGCAAGGTCGTCTCGTACCAAACGGAATGGACCCTCAGCGGTTCCATCACGCCGGACAGCAACGCCGACGGCCAGTACACCATCGAAGCATCGCTCCTCGACTTCACCCAGTACGGCCAGGCCGACGAGTGCACCGAGACGTGGCTCAACGACCCGAGCGACCCCTCCGCCGGTGAATCGAGCAGCCCGAACTTCTGCGAGACCATCGCCCGCAACGACGACAACGCTCGATCCGACGGCGACGACATTTACGGCTTCACGCAAACCTTCCACGACATCCGCATCGATGCGCTGAGCGTCGCTCAGGGCTACAGCGCGGACGGAACGGGCAACCCCTCGATGGTGGTTCGCGACGGCATGGACGCCGACCTCCGCGTCGGTGCGACCCTCGTCCACGCCGCTGTCGAGCACAGCGGTTCGGACGTCACCAACCTCTACGACTGGGAAGTCGTCTTCACCGTCACCAGCCCAGACGGCACCGAAGCCACCTACACCGAGGACACCTGCCCCTCCGGGCTCCAGCCCTCCTACAGCACCCACAAGCTCCTCGGTGCCGATATCCCATCGATGAGCGTCCCCGAGAACGACCTCGTTGGCTCCGCTTGCGTCATGCTGGTGGGTGAGGACGCCCTCGTGGTCGGCGAGTACACCTTTGACGCTGAACTCGTCATGAAGGGGACCTGGGATTCCAGCGCCGGTGAAACCGGCCGTCTCATTGAGAACGTGGACGGTGAGATGGACGAGAAGGGCTCCAACAACGTGCGTGGCATGACCCTCGACGTCATCAACAACAACCCCGAAGTGATCTCCCTCACGATGTACAACACCGGTGATGTCGTCGTCTCGCAGTCCGAACCCCTCGAGTTCGACGCGCTCGCCTTCGACGCCGACTGCGTTGCCGGTGACTGCTTGACCTACGAGTGGTCCATCGACGCCTCCGGCCAAACCTACCCGCTTGCCATGTGCGGCGGCGAGGGTGCCCAAGGTGCAATTTGCTCCTTCAACGTCCTCCCCCAGTACATGACCAGCCCGCAACTCGTGCTGACGGTGACCGACGACAACGGTGCTTCCGTGTCGGACACCTACTCCTTCCAGATCTGGAACGACGTGACCGCCGAAGCCACCTCGGGCTCTGGCGTGGGCCTTGCCTACAGCATCCAGTACCTGACCACCAGCCAGTTCACCGTGGCGCTTGAGGACGTCGACGTTGCGTCCTACGCAGGCTGGGAACTCCCCGGCTACACCGGCAACTACGACGCCGTGGCCGCGATGACCTTCACCCCGGCCACCTCGTACGAAGCGAACGGCATCCTGACCCAGAACCTCGTGTTCACGGTGCCCAAGTCGCTGGAAGCCACCAGCCTCTGGTACGTCCAGGGCACCGCGAAGTACCTGATCGACGGCACGCCCGAAGACAGCGCCACGGATTCCACCCTGCAGGTGTACACCTACGACATCGCGGCAGGTCAGAACTCCTTGACGAGCGGTACCTTCGTGCTCTTCGGTGGCTCCCTCGAAGAGGCCGTGCCGCCCGCGGCCGGCATCACCGGTTTCTCGGCCATCGCTGAGGGCGCCGGTGACATCCTCATCACGTGGGACGTCACGAGCCAGATGTCGCTCGGCGAGCGCTTCGTGATGGAGATCTGCATGGACGAGGCCGGTTGCGACAGCCCGACCCTGAAGGAATTCACCTCCGACGTGAAGACCTACAACCACCCGGGCACCTTCACCACGCACGGCGCCTCCTACGTCGTGACCGTTGAGGTCTGCAACGACGCGGGCTGCAACGACCAGATTGGCCAGTCCACCGTCGTGGCGGACAAGGAAGTCGACGGCGACGTTGCGATGGGCAACCTCCTCGCGCAGGGCAGCGACGACGGCGCCACCTGGGCCGTGACCTGGACCGTGACCGGCGACATGAGCGACGTGGTCTCCTGGCGCATCTGCTACAGCGAGAACTCCGACGTGGCCTCCATCCCCACGGAAGGCAACCGCTGCACCGCCGTTGACGGCGCGTCCGCGACCGCTGCGACCGTGAACCAGCCGACCTTCACCGGAACGCAGGAGTACTACTTCGTCGGCATTGCTGTGGACGAACTCGGCAACTCGAAGCGCGTGTCGGAGCAAGCCACGCCGGTCAACTACCGCCGTGACGCGGACTTCTCCAACACCGACGACGGGAACGGTACGATCGACGACGGCTCCGCGGGTGACGCGGAACTGCCGGGTTGGACCCTCCCCGCCATCGGCGGCGTTGTCCTCGTGGCCATCATCATCGGCGCGGTCATCGTGACCCGCGGCGGCGGCGGTGGCGGCGGCGACAAGGACTGGGATTACTGATCCCGTTCCTTCGCCAGACGACGCGACAGCACCCGCGGTGCGCCGTCAGGCGCGCTGAGAAGGGTGCCTAGGTCGCTGGCCTGCTTGCGTTACGGCGTCAAAGGCGTCATAGGGCGTGTTGATGGAGGTGCGCTCCCAAGGCCCATTGCCCCGTCGGCGTCGATGGAATCACCAGGTGTGCTGAGGGCGACAGATGGGCATGGCCTTCGTTCAGACGGTGACTTGGATCGCTGAGCTGCGGGAGGGAGGTCACACGGCCGTTCAGCGTGCATGGCGTGTGTTCCCTGACCGTTGTGCCCTGTGATCACGTGACGGCGTCTTGGGCGAGCTTGTCCCCATCTCTTCAAGAGGGCAGCCTCTGCGCGAAACCCATGAGCGAGTTCCTTTGGGCAGCCCTTGCGACTACGGTTGGGGTGTTCATGCACGTCAGCGCGCGTGCGCGCTCGAGCAACGTGGTGTACCGGCTGATGCACGCCCGTGCCAAGGTCCTCTGGGGTCACGAGCGTGCGCATGGCTTCCTCGCAACGTCGGGGGTCCTCGTCTCGTCCTACGCCCTCGTGTGGGGTCTTGGTTGGCTCCCCATGGTTGGCGAGTGGTACGTTGAGGCCGTCGCAGAACCTCTCTACGCTGTGGTGGCGGGCGTGGTGGCAGCGGCCACCATTCACACGACCTCGTCTGCAGCCATGGGCCTCAGTCCGCTTCGCACGGTCCGCTGGGCGACGTCACAGGGCGAGGAGAGCCGTGATCGCATCATGAGCGTGATTGCTGCCACCCCGATGCACTTCCAAGGCCTGCTCCGTGAACTCAACATGGGAAAGGGGCAACTTCGCCGTCACCTGGACGTGCTCATTGCGGATGGGGAGGTGGTGGAGTCCAGCGACGGGAACCGTCGTGTCTTCGCCCGCACAGGCGCGGACGAAACCGTACGGTCTCAGGATTGACACACCGTGCTTACGTCCCAGACGCGCTTCGTCACCCACAAGGCGATGTGATGGCCGACGGCCCTTTGCTCTCCCATGGGTGAGGGGAGGCACGTTGATTCACGTGATCGTCGTGTTGGATGTGAGGATTGAGCGGCGCGCGTGGAACATTGACCGTGGAGAAAGGCCCCGAGGTCAAGAATTTCGGGCGTGAAAATTTACAGAAGGCAGTGAAGGAATGTTCAACTGAGAAGTGTCGGAAGTGCAGTGCGTCAGTTCACCACTCCGAAGGGGTAGTGGGCTTACAAAACAAACGTACCACGCATCGCTGAATTGGCTCGCAGCATCACGGTCTGCCTAGGTTCGGTGAACGATGCCAACAAGACGCATGTACCCATATGCTCATAAGGGTTACAAGACGTGAGGTGCTCTGCATACAGTCCGTATGGGGTGTGAATGACATGTTGGGAATGAAGAACAAGAAGAAAACTGCCATGAACGGCATCGGGATTTCGGTGCTGCTGACGCTGCTGATGGCCCTGAGCCCGATGACCGGGATCGTGGGCAATCCGCTGGACGACACCGTTCAGGCCGTCGAGATGAACGACGCGGCCGAAGACGATGCCTTCGCGTTGCCTGAGAAACTGGAACCCGTGGAGTACGACTACGCGGCGGAAAGCGAGCTTGTGGGGGCTCGCGACGCCACGTCGAAGACCTTCGTCAACGACGACGGCACCTTCACGTTGCTCGCGTCCACCGACCCGATCCACTACGAAGCCAAGGACGGCTCGTGGCAGGACATCGACCTCAACCTCCAGGTCACCTCGACCGGATGGGAAGTGGCCGAGAACACCTTCACCACCGCCTTTGCGGCTGAGGTTGCGAACGGCATCGTCGTCCAGCCCAACCAGTGGGTGGACCCCATCGTGTCCGGCCTGAACCCGATGCTCATCACCATGGATGAGGCCGGTGTCAGCCCGATGCCCTACGAAGCACCCGCGTCCCTCGACGCGGTGAGCGTGGGCGGCAACACCATCCGCTACCCCCTCGCTGAGGGCTTCTCGCTTGACTACACGGTCACCTCGACCCAGGTCAAGCAGAACCTCATCATCCGCGACCGGCCCGTCCTCGACGAGTCGGCGGCGTGGTTCGGTTTCACGGAGGCCATGCGCCTCCCGGCCGGCTACGCCCTCTACAGCGGTGAAACGCAGGTCGGCATGGACGTCGTCCAGACCGACCGCGCGCTGAGCGTCCGCAACATCGAGACCGGCGAACTGTACGTGGAGATCCCAGCCCCCGTCATCGTCGAAGCCGGTGAGCAGGCGCCCTACACCGGGACCTTCTTCGTGATGGCCCAGGGCCCCGTCGTGTTCCTGACCACGGCGGTCGAGTCCTCGTGGCTCCTCGCTGACGAGCGCGTCTACCCCCTCGCGCTTGACCCGACCC
>JALRLN010000077.1 GCA_023254445.1 Candidatus Poseidoniaceae archaeon
GTAAACTCCGCCCTCGCTCAGACATACCGTGATTTCGAGGTCGTCATCTGTGATGATGGTTCGACCGACGGGACACGTGAACTGCTCGAGCAGAATTTTGGGGGACATCCTAAGGTTCGCGTTCTGCATCAGAAGAATGCTGGAATTGGTGCTGCCAGCAACGCAGCAATCAGAATGGCCAAGGGTATGTTCTTGCTGCAACTTGACAGCGATGACATCCTTGAACCAAACGCAATCGAAGTTCTCCTGCCACTTCTGGAAGCCCGACCGTCTGTGGGTTGTGTGTACGGTCGTTCCTGGTCGTTTTCCGATGGTCTGGAATCCAGGGTGGAGTCTTGGCACCACGCAGTTTTCTCAAGGATTCGACTGCTATTCAGCATGATTGTCCATCACCCCCGGTTGTTTCGGAAAAGGGACTGGTCAAGGATCGGAGGCTTTCGGAGCGACCTGTCCAATGCTGTTGACTACGATTTTTTCCTTCGTCTCTCATCCGTAGCAGACGTGTACCATGCGAATGAACTTCTGTACAATTACAGGATTCATGATGGTTCAACGTCTATTGCAAGACAAATGCTTCAAACTGAAAATTCGGAACTGATACGCTCAGAATTTTTGGAATCGGTTGGACTTGGAGCATGGAGCGCCGTTCCGAGCACCCTTGGACCTCGAGCGATTCGTTTCCAGCCCAACGTGGTCGCTGAAATCAACCTTGAACATCCAGAGGTGAGCATTGTCATCATCACACGGAACCGTGCTCACCTCATTGGAGATGCGATTCGAAGCAGTCTGAATCAGACGTATTCGAATTTTGAACTTTTGATCGTTGATGATGGTTCGGAGGATTCGACCGCGGAGGTGGTCGCATCGTTTACTGACCCGAGAATTCGCTACGAGAAGATTGAACCGAGTGGAATCCCAGCAGCAAGGAACCATGGAGTGCGCCAAGCACGAGGAGAGTGGATTGTCATCATGGACGATGACGATCTGATGCTACCGACGCGTGTTGAGGATCATCTTCGAGCCATCCGACCCGGCATCGACGGGTCACATGGCGGATGGATCGATCAAACAGAGGGAGGGAGCCTTGAGTATCATCCTGGAAAGCGTCATGGCTATGCTGAAGTGTTGTTTAGTGGGAAGGTTCTCCTCCACCCTGCTTCGATGATTCGACGGGACGTCCTCCTCAATCACCCCTACAACGAGGAATACGCGTTCGGAACAGATTGGTTGATGAACATTGAAGTCGCAAAATCAGGTCACCGTTTTGCACACACGGAGAAGTACCTGCTGTTGCGAAGGTTTCACGGTGAAAACGTAACGACGCTCAATGCTGACCAACAAAAGAGCACCGCACGGCAACGATGGGCCTCCTTGGTGGAAAGCCTTGGCCATGAGAAGGAACAGGAATTTCGAGAAATTGCTCGCTCTTGTGATGTGTTCACTGCAGTCCCACGCCCATCCCTTCCTCGCCTCAAAGCCACGTTCCCCTACTTTGATGGCCTCCCCGATTTTACAGAAGAGCCGCCCGGGCCTACCTCAATCCAAACTGAACCGACCGAAAAAGTCCAGCCGACGGATTCCTACAGGGTTGATTTACGTCGTCGTTGGAGGCAAGAGCAGAGCCTCCTCTATTTCGATGCTGGAACACGAGAGACCCGGTTTGAGATGCCCGCTGGATGGCGTCTCGAGGAGACACACGACGACCTGCTTCGGGTCGCACATTACGTGTTGAACAGCCCGTGGGAGGAGGGCATCCTTGACGGATGGGTGCCGAGCAGAAAGAAAGGATGGCGCCCAGGACTCGCGTTCAGCGGAGGCGTTGATTCGACCGCTGCGATGCTCCTCATGCCTTCAGAAACGGCCCTGTTGTACCATGAACGGGTTGGCATCCGGTCGGCGCTGAACCACACGAACGCGCACCGCTTCCTCGACCGTCTCAGCGAGGACGGCATCCCTGTCGACCGAATTCGAAGCGACCATGAGAGCATCCGCCTGGACCATGGGAAGAACGCTGGCTTCAGCACGGACCTTGCCGGGGCTGTGCACGTCATCCTCATGGCCGACCATTTGCAACTCGGCTCCGTTGCCATGGGCATGCCGTTGGAAAATTCGTACCTGTTTCATGGATGGAAGGGACGAGATTTTCTGACGAGCGGCTATTGGATCCATCATCGCGATGTTCTGCTCAATGCGGGGCTCGACTTCTTCTTGCCAACCGCTGGTCTCTCTGAATTCATCAACCAGACGATTGTTGAGGAGTCACCGTACGCCGACTATGCGCAGAGTTGCCTCCGTTCAACGACGCCCGGCTCCATCTGCGGCACGTGCTGGAAGTGTTTCCGAAAGAACTCGATGAAGGGCCACCCCATCCGAATTGAGGGGGAAATCGCGACCTTCCTCGCGAAGCGCCCGTTGAAGCAGGCCGCCTCGACCCTGTACGCCATCAAGCGGCTGCCCGAGCACCAACTCAAGTTGATTGAGAAGCAGCATCCGGACCTCGAGCCGTTGTTGCAAGAGGATTTTTCCTTCCTTGACAGGTACCATCCAGAGGCCTTGGAGTTGACGCCTGTAGCATACCGCGACTCAATCTTGACCCATTTGCGCGAGCGGTTTGAACCGATGTCGGATGAAGAAACGGCCCGGCTCCACTCGGTTGAATTCCGGCTTACGTCCGATTGAGGTGCAACAGGGCCCGTGAGGCCGCTCGGACCGTTGCATCATGCCCTTGCATCCTCATCAAACGGGTCATCGAGTTGATGGTGGCCACGAGGTCGGAAGGTGGTTCACGAAATCGAACAAAGTGTGAGGTCTCAATCCGCTTCAGCCCCGAAAGGTCTGGGCCCTCCCCCTCGCCGATCAGGACGATGCGTCTTCCCTCCCTGAGGTAGGTGCACACAGCATCATCGGTCCATGCACCAAGCACGAGCAGATCCGCCGCCGTCTTGTCCGCCGTTGTCCCTCGAGGGCTCGTGGTCAACTTCACTGCTGGATCGACCCACACCGTTGGATGGTCCTGTCCTGACGTGACGTCGAGTTCGGCCACTTCGGCGAATGAGGATCCATGAGCGGCAACGGCCGATGCTTCCCCTCGAACGGACAACCATACACAGGCTCCAACGGGGTGAATTCTCTTGATGGCGCGTCGGACGCCGGCGTGGGGGAACTTTCCAACGTAGACCAGTTGCTTTGGTGTTCGTTCTCGAACCAAATGCAGGATGGAATTGCAAAGCAATTCATTCCATGGCTCTGATTCTGCGTTCCCTTGCCGACGTGGCATTGAGAGGTCCACATGCAACCCATCGACGTTGCCAATGGCGAGCAAGGCATACGACGTGAAGCACTGGCGAATGGAGGCAAGGATGCCGCGAAGGTCCTTCGATCGAATCATTTCTGCATCCAGCACAACGAGGGCATCGACAGGGTCGAAGCCCTCCGTGGGTGAAGATCGACCATTCAATCGCCTGATCAACGAGAAGGGCAGGACGGGTAGCCTCCACGGGCGAAGTGCTGCTCGTCGGAGTTCATCGCCTACGGCGAAGGACACCGAATCTTCCGGGTCAAAGGTGGAGAGCCTCACGCGCTCACCTCCAAGTCTACGCCTTCACTTCGGTAGTACGCAGAGATTGCCTCTTGGGGCTCACCAACGAAATCGATGTGGCCCCCTTTCATGTGCACGATTCGGTCGCAAATCGAGGTCATCAATCCAAAGGAATGACTGACCAAGACGACGGTCCCCGCGCCACCAACCATGTCCAAGATTTTCTTCTTCGACTTCTCCTTGAACACAGGGTCGCCAACCCCAAGGACCTCATCGATGAGGAGGATATCAGGATCCAATGCGCTGACCACGGCAAGCCCAAGCCGGGCGCGCATCCCCGATGAATACGTGCGGAGGGGCTCATCGATGAAGTCGTGGAGTTCGCTGAATTCGATGATCCCGTTCATGAGGTCCAACATTTGCTCTCGGGACCGACCAAGGACACTCCCATACAGCATCGCATTCTCCCGTCCCGTCAGGTGGCCTGCGAATCCGGTCCCAAGGCTTGCGAGCAAGGACACCCGACCACTCGCCTTCGCCTCGCCGACGTCCGGGCTGAACACCCCCGCCATGACGCGGAGCATGGTTGACTTCCCTGAGCCGTTCCGGCCGATGACACCGAGCACCTCCCCACGCTTGACCTCGAGATCGATGCCTTCCAAGGCAACAAAATCGGTGGATTGCCTTCCACCAAAGAGCGCGCGAACCCCGCGTCGTCGAGGAAAGGTAAGCCCGACGTTGCGGAGTTGGAGGGCTGGAAGGTCCGTCATAGGTGCTTCACCGCCCCGCGCTCTTTCGACGCGAACACCATGCTCCCAATCACCCACATGACGACGGTCCATGCGAAGCAGAACACCAAGGCCTCTGGACCCATGTCGAGCGGTGTGCCCTCAAATCCATGGCGCGCGAGCGTGATGGGGAGCACCATTGGATTGATGAGGATGATGTCGGCATAGAGCCCTCCTCGTTCAACGGCCATCTCCCACGTCCACATGACCGGGGACAGGAAGAAGCCAGCCCGAACGATGAACCGCACCATGTGTTCCACGTCCTGCTGAACGCAGTTGAACGGAGCGAGCAGCATGCCAAGCCCGATGGCCTGCGCTGCCGCGAGCCCGATGGCCAGCGGGACGAACACCAAACGCCACGTGACGCTCACATCGAACACCACAAGCAAGGGCAGCACCACGAGGCTCGACAAAAGCGAGAGGATGATGTTGGACACCGTTGACGTGAGGGGAAAGATCGCACGCGGAAAATGCACGAGATGGATCATCGACGCATTCCGAGTGAGCGATCCAACTGTTGCCTGCAAGGTTTTGCCAAAGCACGACCACACAATCACGCCAATCAACACCCAGACCGCGTAGAGGATGTCGTCGTTCCCGCTGAGCAAGGAGAAAAGGAAGTAGTACACCACGGCCAACATGGCCGGCTCGATGACGGTCCATGCATAGCCAAGGGAGGCATTCTTGAACCGGCCACGGACCTCCCGTCGCACCAGGTTGCTCATGAGGAACCGGTGCGAGGTTAGAAGGCGGAGGTGGTCCCACGGGGCGCGGACCATCGGCGTGTTCACGCCGATGTCGTGCAACCCACCCACCGGGCTCATCTCCACGTCGGTGGCTCAGCCCGTCGACTTATCAACGCCGTGGGAGATGGGAATTCTTCCACGCCCTTCATCAACCTGAGCGGCAGCCACCGGGGCATGGCCCTTGGAGCCGCGTCAAAGGTCGCGGTCGTTGGGCTCGGGTACGTTGGCCTCCCCACAGCCATCGGCTTTCACGACGCAGGTCACGACGTCTGGGGTGTCGATGTCGCTGCTCGCACCGTTCGTTTGGTCCGCGAGGGAAAGAATCCGACGGGTGACCCCGACCTCGACGGCCTTGTTCCTGCTCCCGGAACCCCGCGTTGGCACGTGACGGACTCCACACACGAGGCAGTCCAGCACTGCGACGTTGTGTTGGTGACGGTGCCCACGCCCATTGGCAGGGACCTGGAACCGGACCTCTCGTACGTTGAGGCCGCGGGGCGTGCGGTGTTTGCCGCGGTGCCGGAAGGGCAGCACCGCACCGTGGTCCTCGAGTCGACGGTGTATCCCGGCGTCACGGCTGCAGTGTGGCTTCCCCTCCTCGACGAGTACGGCCTTGAACATGGACGTGACGTGACGATTGCTTACTGTCCGGAGCGGTTCAATCCGGGCGATGCGGCACATGGCGTTCGTTCCGTGGCCCGCGTCATTGGATGCGCCGACCCTGCAGTGGGCGAGGCCTTGGTTGACCTGTACCGACGGTTGACCACGGAAGAGGTGCGCTATGTTGGGTCGATCGAAGTCGCCGAAGCGGCCAAGGTCATTGAGAACGTCCAGCGGGACCTCAACATCGCGCTCGTGAATGAGCTTGCGCGCATCTTGCCGGCGATGGGCGTGGACGTTGAGGACGTGTTGAGTGCGGCTGCGACCAAGTGGAATTTTCACCGGTACACGCCAGGTGTTGGCGTTGGTGGCCATTGCATCCCCGTGGACCCGTACTACATGATCGAGGGTGCCGCCAACGTCGGGGTGCCAGCGAATTTGATTTCTGCAGCGCGGGCGGTGAACAGGTCCATGCCGATGCATGTGGCCAATGAGGTCCGAGGCCTGCTGTACAAAGCGGGGGTTCCAGCCGACGACAACCGCGTGCTCCTCATGGGTTGGTCCTACAAAGCCGAAGTCGGCGACCCGCGTGAGACTCCTGCAGAACCGCTCGCTGAGGCGCTGATGGACATGGGTGTGCACGTTGGTGCATGGGACCCGTACCTCGATGGCGGATTTTCTGAGGGGGTGCAGGTGCATTCGACCTTGGAGGACGCCAGCGGTTACGACCTTGTGATCCTCGTCACGGCGCACAAGGCTTGCCTCGAAGCAGATTGGTCCGCGCTGAAGGGACGGATGCGAACGCCCATTGTGTACGATGGGCGCCGTGTCCTCGATACAGCCCGTTTGGATGAGCTTGGTTGGAAGGTGTTTGCAATTGGAAAGCCCGTGGTGTGAATATG
>JALRLN010000078.1 GCA_023254445.1 Candidatus Poseidoniaceae archaeon
CGGGGCAGCGCCCCCGGTTTGAGGCTCGGCTCCCCGCCTTTTCCATCATGGAGCACCGCTTGACGAAGGCCGAGGTGGCAAACCTGCTTCAGAACGAGGGCAACGGTTCGGACGACGTGCACACCGGCGTTGACGGCGCGTTGCTCGGAGCGGTGTGCTCGGCCGTCGCCACCTTCGTTGAGGGCGACCTTGAGGTTCGTCCGCCAACCTTGGCCGAATGGACACACGCGCAACGCCTTGGGCTCATCAGCGCGCCCTCCGGCGCACTGGAGGTGCTCGCCGACGCCCCGTTCAGCGACCATCGCGGTGCTCCAATGGACGGGAGACCACGACCGTTCACGCACGCTGGCCCGCTCAGGGACCACCTCGCCTGCCTCGAAGTGCATCCGAAAAGGGAGCACGTGGTGGCCACCTCCTCGGTTCCGATGGACCGACGTCTTCCGGGGACGGTGCTTCGGCTCGTGGTTGCTCCACGGCGGGACGGACCCATACGCACCGTCCCAAAGGAGGCGGACCGTGTTGGTAACCTCCGAAGCGAACTCTCCAGCACCTTGCTGATTGGCGTGGTGCCTTCCTTCCTGATTCCCGTTGTTCGGGGCTTTGGCACCTATGCGCTCGAAGGGTGGGCGAACCTGCTGTTCGGTGGGCTCGTGGTGGGTTTCCTCAGCGGTGCCGTGTGGCGCCCACGGCGACCAAGCATCACGTGGGACGACGGCGTGGTTCAGGACGCATCGCCCTCACGGAACGACTCCCAGTAGGAGTCGCCACGGCAGGCATCGGCGACGCAGAGCGTGGCCATGTTCACGATGTCACGAACATCGTCCGTTCGCGCGGTGATCTGCACCGGGAAGGAGGTCCCTTCGAGGACGGGGCCAATCATCTCTGCATCCGCAAGTTGTTCGAGCAACTTGTAGGCGATGTTGGCGGACGCGAGGTTTGGACACACGAGGACGTTGGCCGGACCGTCGAACGAGAGGAAGGGGTACTCCGCTTGCACAGCCGGGTCCAGGGCCGTGTCGGCCTGCATTGGGCCGTCGATCAGGAGGGTCGGGTCGAGTTCACGTGCTGTCTCCACAGCGTCTTCAATGCGATGGCTTCGCTGCTCCCTGTTCGTACCGAAATTCGAGAAGGACAGCATGGCCACACGAGGCAGCAAACCAAGCCGCCGTGCGACGCGTGAAGCCTGCACGGCGATTTCCGCCAAGGTCCGTTGGTCCGGGTAGATGTTCACCGTCGCATCTGCCAGAACGATGAGGCGCCCGGCCACGGATACGACGTAACATCCCACGATGCAGTGCGCGTCTGGATGGGTGCCGATGGTCTGAATGACAGGCCTCAACACGTCGGCATAGGTGCGACCGACGCCTCCGACCATGCCGTCCGCATCCCCTGCCGCCAGCATCTGGGAGGCAAAGTACGGCCGGCTCTTCAGCAGGCGTTCGGCATCCGCGAGCGTCATGCCCTTTCGTGCACGGCGCTTGGCAAGGTTCACCGCGTAGGACGATTTGCGACGAGGGTCGTCACGGGGATTGATGACGCTGTGCTCGAATTCAAGACCAAGGTCTTGAATGGCCCCCTGAATGCGTTCAGGCACACCGAGCAGGATGGGGTGACAGATGTTCTGCTCCGCCAGTTGAGCCGCGGCACGGATCACCCGTTCCTGGTCCCCTTCCGGGAACACGATGCGCTTTCCACGCCCGCGCACTTGGTTGATGACAGAGCGGATGAGCGAGTACGTCCTGCCGAGCCGTCCTTCAAGCTGCTCGCGGTAGGCCACGACGTCAAACTCATCGACGGAGATTCCGGCGACGCCTTCCTCCACGGCTGCGGCCGCGACAGCGCTGGCCTCCCAGATGAGGACGCGCCGGTCGAAGGGCTTGGGAATGATGTACTCAGGGCCATATTGCATTTCCTGACCGTCGTAGGCGTCGGAGATGTAGTCCGGCACGGGCTCCCGGGCCAACTCGGCCAAGGCCCGCGTGGCGGCCATTTTCATGCCCTGTGTGATGTCGCGGGCGCGCACATCCAAGGCTCCACGGAAGATGTAGGGGAAACCAAGCACGTTGTTGACCTGGTTCGGGTAGTCGGACCTGCCCGTCGCAACGATGGCGTCGTCGCGCACGCTTCGCACGTCGTCGGGAGCAATTTCTGGGGTTGGGTTGGCCAGCGCGAACACGATTGGCCGAGGGGCCATGGAGGCGATCATGTCCGGGCTGACAAGACCGCCACGGGACAACCCAAGCATGACGTCCGCGCCGTTCAGGGCATCTGAGAGGTCACCAGCAGGTCGATCTTGAGCGAAGGGTGCTTTGTAGGCGTTGATCTCGCCCGCGTCCAGCCGTTCCTTCGTCACGATGCCCTTGCTGTCGCAGAGGGTGATGTGTTCCCTACGCACCCCACATGCGACGTAATGGTTCGCGCACGCGATGGCGCTTGCACCTGCCCCAATCACCACGACTTTGACCGCGTCGAGCGACTTGCCTTGGAGTTCACAAGCGTTGATCAGTGCCGCTGCAGAAATGATGGCGGTGCCGTGCTGGTCGTCGTGCATCACTGGAATGTCGGTGGCTTCCGCGATTCGCCGTTCAATTTCGAAGCACTCGGTCGCCTTGATGTCCTCGAGGTTGATGCCGCCAAAGGTCTTGGAAATCGCCACCACGGTCTGAATGAAGCGCTCCGGGTCCGTCTCATCAACCTCGATGTCGAACACATCGATGTCGGCGAAGGTCTTGAGCAGCAACCCTTTGCCTTCCATGACCGGTTTGCTGGCCAGGGCGCCGATGTCACCAAGGCCGAGGACGGCCGTACCGTTTGAGATAACGGCCACGAGGTTGCCTTTGGACGTGTATTTGTAGGCGTCTTCTGGCCGCGCCTCAATCTCAAGGCAGGGATAGGCCACGCCGGGTGAATAGGCCAACGACAACTCATGCGACGTCGCATGGGGTTTGGTTGGAACGACCTTCACCTTGCCCCGCGGTTCGGCTTCGTGGTAGGCGAGCGCCTCCGCCTTGAGGCGGTCCTCACGCATTTGGTCGACCATGGCTCCCAACTCGTGCGGCGGCGCGACGCGGTTTGAGCCTTGTGCGGTGTGGATGGCCACACCGGGCATCTCCTCCGGAGGACCGTTGAAGAACCGAGGCAACAGAAGTCCTCCTATGCACAGGGCTCGCGTCGTGGCCACGATTGGTCCGTCAAGCGACGAGACGACGACGCTTACCGCTATGCTGGCGGCCGGCATGGACGTCGCCCGCTTGAATTACTCTCACGGGGACCTCGACGGCAAAGCCGCCACTATCGAGCGGCTGCGCAACGTGGAGGAGGCATCAGGTCGGGCGCTTGGCATCCTCGCGGACTTGCCGGGTCCAAAACTGCGGTTGGGCAGGTTCGAAGGCGTCCTTGACCTCAAGCGAGAGCAGCACGTGACCCTCCGCTGCGGCCTCGCGTCCACGCCGTCTGCAGATGCGGCCAACCTCCCCGTGCCGTACGCAGCACTGTGCAACGAACTTCGCGAAGGTGACCCCGTGCTGCTCGCCGATGGCTTGGTCCGGTTGGAGGTGCTCGGGATTGAGGGTGAGGCGATCCACACCGTCGTGGTCGATGGAGGGCGAATTTCAGAACGAAAGGGCATCAACGTTCCCCGCACCTTGGTCGGCTTGCCGGCCGTGGGTCCGGAGGACGAGCGTTGCCTCCGCCACGCGCTGGAGCACGGCGTGGATTTCGTCGCCGTCTCCTACGTTCGCAGCGCCGCGGACCTCGAGCCAGCGCGGCGCATCATTGCCGAAGCCGGCCTCCACACGTGGGTCGTCGCGAAGATCGAGCACCCTGCTGCGCTCAACGACCTCGACGCCATCGTTCACGCCGCCGACGTTGTGATGGTCGCACGAGGCGACCTGGGCGTTGAAATTCCACTGGAGGAGGTCCCTGCGGCCCAGGAGCGGATCATTGGCCGCTGCCTCGAGCATGGACGGCCCGTCATCGTGGCCACGCAGATGCTTGAGTCCATGGTGGACCACCCCCGGCCAACGCGGGCTGAAGTCAGCGATGTCGCAACAGCGATTCGCCAGTTCACAGCGCTGTCATGCTTTCAGGCGAGACGGCTTCGGGTCAGCATCCTGTGAACGCCGTTGAAACCATGGTCCGCATTGCCGAACGAGCGGCGGTGGCCGTGGACCACCTTCCTTCACCACCTGCCCTTGCAAAATACAGGAGCACGCGCGCCATCACCGGGGCCGCGGCCGCCCTGGCCGCCGATGTGAACGCCGATGCGATCGTTGTGGCGACGCAGCACGGCAACGCGGCGCGGTTGATGGCCGCTCACCGGCCACCCATGCCCATCGTGGCGTTGACCGACCGGCCTCGGGCTGTTCGACGGACGACGTTGTTGCCGGGCGTCCGGGGGTGCCTTGTCACGGAACACGACCGGTCGAGGGACACCGTGGCGGAGGCGGTTGAGACGTTGTTCAAAGGCGGCCACCTTCGTGGAGGAGATACGGTGGTCACGGTGACCGGTTCGCCCTTCGCCATCCGTGGCCGGACGTCCACCATCCGACTCATCGAAGTCGGTGACGAAGGGCAATTGAAGATGCTCGAGTAGCGCAGTCAGAACCCACCTTGAAAAAGGAAGGGAATGCCAGCGAAACTGATGCTCTCAGGCTCAACCGTCCGTTCTGAGCGCCCCGGCCGCTCCTTGCTGCTCGTGCTGCTCATGCTGGGCAGCCTTCTAGCCCCCGTGGCGCTTCCTTTCGTGTCCGCGCATGAGGACCCTGTCGGAACCGTGTGGCCGATGGAGGCCAGCAACGACACCGGATGGGTCCGGCTGGACGCCACCAGCCCCGGTGTTGGGCTCCCCGCGACCGCGGCATGGAACCTGTCCTTTGCGCCGGGTGCGACCTTGGACAACGTCTCCTTCCAACTTCGCGTCTCGGGGGCCGACGGCCTTGCCATCGACAGCCCGATGTTCATCAGCGGCGGCTCCATCGGCAATGCCCTGCTCGATCTCAGCGACAAGGGATGGCTCGGGACCACCTCCGACCTCGACGGAGGTGACCCGTTCACGGGCAGGACGAGCAGCAACGGTTTGACCTCGGGCTGGACGCTCCCCGAAGGCGCCGAGGTGACCGACCTCGTCATCGAAGCGCTCGCCCCGGTGGACCCGATCACGGCGCTCGGCCCGGCCCCCTTGGTCGTCACCGCCTCGGCGACCCATCCGGATGACGGACGCCTCTGGCTCGCCGATGCTACCGGCACCATCTGGGTGCTTGACGACGCGTCCACGCCGAAGGTGATCGACATGCTCGTCTCCCCCGTCGATGCTGCGCTCGACCTCGTCGTCGATGCTGCACGGGGTGAACTGCTTGTTCGTGGAAGCGAGGGCCTCGCTGCCGTCGACCTCGATGACGGGACCATCGCTGTGCTGCCCGACGCACAGGCCACCATCAACGGCGCACCGGTGCTCGCTTTGACCACGGACAGCAACGGGGACGTCCTCGCCGTTGGCGACGCATGCCTGCACCGACGAAGTGCCGTTGACGGGTCGTGGGCGAAACTCAGCGGATGCGATGCCAATTCTTTCCCCATCAACTCCAACCCAACGGTGCTGACGATGGTGGTGCTCGGCACCCACGTCTACGTGAGCGTGGCCGGTGACGGCGTCATCCGTTACGACCTCTCGAGCAGCACCTCGTCGATGTGGTCATCGGCCAACGTGCTTCACTCCGACCGCGTCACCTCCATCGTTCAGATGGGGGCCCAGGTGCTGTTTGGATCTGAGGATGCGGGGGTGGCGCGCTACAACCCATCCCTCAACCTCTGGCAGGCCACGTGGTCGAGCGCCAACTGGCTTGCCTCTGATGATGTGAACGGATTGTACGTGCTTGGCTCGTCGCTGTGGGTGTTGGCCGGAGACACGGTGCAGCGCTACGACACCACCTCGGGTGTGTTCTCTTCGCACGCTGGCCCAAGCAGCCTTTCTGCCGAAGGAATGGCCGGATCCTCACCAATCATGGTGCCGTGGCTGTCCGGAGCAGCACGCGCACCGGTCAACGACACGCTACTTCTCGGCGACGGGACGGGGACCTTCCTTCAGATGCGACCTGACGCCAGCACGGTGATGGGGCCCAACCTCGTCATCATCTCCGCGCCCCCCTTTGAGGACGACATGACCGCCGTCGCTGCGTTTGGCAGCGAGGTGTACGTCGGCGGTACGGACCTGGTCGCCGTGTACGACACGAACGCGAAGCGGTGGACGCGCTCCATCGCCATCAGCGGCACACCAACCAGCATGGTCGCGGATGCCTCGGACGTGTGGATCGGCACCGACGGGGATGGATTGCTCCATATCGATGTGGCCAGCGGCGTGGTCACCTCCACCTTCGAAGCCAACGATCCGGATTGGAACACAATCCTCGACGTCGCCTACGACGGGGGCGACGTTGTCATGACGCATGCACGCGGTTCGGTTTCGGCATGGAACATG
>JALRLN010000079.1:0-2937 GCA_023254445.1 Candidatus Poseidoniaceae archaeon
ATGTCCATGTCACCCGGCGACTTCTTGGATTGGGAATGCACCTTCGACGAAACCGAGATGCCCTCCTCCAGCATGGTCGGTGGGGAGCACTGGATGATGGACGTCTGTGATGACGTCACAGGTTCCTACGCCGGGACCTCGTGGTTTGAGGTGGAACTCACCGGAGCCCCCTCGGACCTCTTTGACTTGCCCGCTGGCGACTGGGACGTCTCGATCTCGGACAGCGTTTCTGTTTCGGGAGCCATCAACACGACCGACGCTGAAGGCATGTACGGCTGGTTCGACCTGACCGAAACTGAGGCGCAGACCATCACCTTGGCCGACGGCACCACCCTCGCCGGTGTCCTCGAAGCCGACACCGCCCCGCTTCCTGTGACCTTGCCGGAAAGCGTGGGCATGATCGGGGAATCCCTCGTCATGGCCATCGGCGAAGAGTTGGCTGCTTCTCTGGAATCAACCATCGAGAGCAACGAGTTCCTTGCTGACTTGTTCGCCGACGACGGAGGGGACGACGAGGGCTACTTCATGTGCGACGACGGTGAAGAAATCCCTTGGGACTGGGTCAACGACGGCATGGAGGATTGCTCCAACGGCGAGGACGAGTACGAAGGCGGTGAAGACTACTTCATCTGTGATGACGGCGGAGAAATCCCCTGGGACTGGGTCAACGACGGCATGGAGGACTGCTCCAACGGCGAGGACGAAGGCTACGTGTGGGTCTTCGCCTTCGAGCACTGCGACGACGGTGAAGGCCTCAGTTCCTACGCGTGCTGGGACGACGCTTGGGACGAAGACGAGGACGGCTCTCCGGAGCACGTCGAAGAGTTCTGGAACTACGAATGTGCTCAACTCACCGATGGAAGTTGGGAATGCGCAACGGATTTCGTCAACCACTACGACGAGTGTGCCTACGAGGACGTGGGGTACCTCGAATGCTGGCTCAGCGAGTGGGACACCGACGATGATGGCGCCTACGATTTGGGTTCCGACGGCTACTGGGACGACGAATGTGAGCAACTCACCGACGGTGGATGGGCGTGCGTTCGTGCGGACGACGATGGCGACGACGTCTTTGTCTGCGACGACGGAACCGAGATCCCCGCCTCGTGGGAGAACGACGGCGGAGAGGACTGCGCCAACGGCGAGGACGAGTGGGACGTCGATGAGGATGCCTTGAACCCCAGCGATGCGATGGTCACCGTGTTTGAGGCCATCGCCAACTCAACGTTCGAGAACGCTCTGGAGACCTTCGGGCAGAACCTCGAGGTCCGGCTCGACGACCAGACGGAGGTGATCCTGTACCATGACGCGATGGCCTACGGCCTCTGGGACCCTGCGAGCGGGTCCTTCGTGGGGGCTTACCTCCTCGTCACGGAGGATGAGATGGTTGACGACGACTACACGTGCACCAACGGAGAGGTCGTCCCCGCCGATTGGGTCAACGATGGCTACGAGGACTGCATGGACGGGTCCGACGAAGGCACCTCGTGGGAGGCTCCTGAGGACAACCGAACGTGGGTTGTCTTGGTAGGGCCCGGCACCACCGCCTACGGTGCTGCACCGGTCGGCATCAGCGTCACCTACGTGATGGGCCAGCAGGCTGTGGACGACCAAACCGCGATGGCGGAGCAGGACTCGATCGAGGACCTCGTTGACCTCACGGACTACGACCCGTACCTCGTGCAGGCGGTCCAAGACGGGATCGACCCGACCACGGTCCCGGCCCCCGTGCCAAGCACGGACGACAACGCCACGTCCAACAACTCCACCGCCGACGATGCTGAATCGCCTGAGGAAGGCCTCTTGCCTGCTCCGGGTCTCTTCGCTTCACTGAGCGTGGTGGCCTTTGCAGCCATCGCCTTCCGCCGAGACTGATTCGGTGGGGCGTGGCGCTGGTGCGCCGGAAAGCCCTCGCGCAAGCCGCGCTGCTTGCGTTGCAGGTCGTCCTTCTGCTGAGCGTCGCTGACGCGTTGCGGGAGCAAACATGGTTCACGTCCAGCCTCTCCTTCACCTTCACCGACGGTCCGCAGGAAGGGGCCTCACTCAACATCACCGCATCGGTAGACGACGAGGGCGCCCATCAGGAGGTGGACCTCTTCGGCGTCTTGCGCTTGCTTCGTTGGCAAAACGAAAGGGACCCTACGGCCTTTGTTCCGGGAACGGAAAACGCGTCCTCGGACGCGTTCACGCTCGATTTGCCCGGTCCGTCCAACCTCGAGGAACAAGGGGGCCGGGTCTGGAGCCTGCTCTGGGCCCTCGTTGCGTTGAGCGTGTTCAGGGGTGCACTTCTGGCCATGGCAGGGGCGGAGCGGCTTCGACAACTTGGGGCCGTGCTGACATCGGGTCTGGTCGTTGTGTTCGTGGCCATGCTCATCATCGGTACCCCGCTTGCTTGGGCGTCGTCGTTGGACGTTGGGTCACGGCTTCAGGAGCCAGAAGCCGGTGGAGAGGTCAACGGCACATGGCTCGTCCATGTGCAGCACGACGCCTCGACCAGCGCGTCGTTGGAGGGCATCTCGTACACCTTCCAAGGTTCAGGATTTGACCTGGGGTTGATCCCGAGCGAGGACCGTGCTGCCGCCATCGAATCGGCACCGTCCGCTGAGAACACGTCTCGGTTGGCATGGGAAGGTGAGGCGAGGTGGGACCTGCCGGTATGGCAACAGGACCTCGTGCTCTGGGCCAGTGTTGCGTGGTTTGCGCTGCCAATGGTCTTGGGCGTGTTGTCGCGTGCAAGCATTGACGCGCCACGAGCGCTGTTCGCGTCTGGCGCCACAGAAGAGGAATGAGGTCCCGTCACGCCACGAGCGTGCCGTCGGCCGAGTCGGTGTTGTCCTGACCTGGGCCCCATTCGGTGACCGTTTTGTGCAGGCCCACCCGACGGGCGTACAGGAAACGGAGGTTCTTCCAGCCGTCGCCCCACGTGTGAATTTCGGC
>JALRLN010000079.1:2947-6455 GCA_023254445.1 Candidatus Poseidoniaceae archaeon
GCAAGGATTTTGATTTCCTCCGACAGCGGCATGCCGTCGTTTGTCGGGCGCATGGCCTCGTTCTCGAAGATGCGCTTTCGGAAGACCCACATGCCGGACTGGGAGTCTTTGATGCCGTACCCAAACAAGAGCCGGGCCGTGAAGGAGAGCATCCAATTTCCAAACCCGTGCAGGCCGGACATCGCCCCGTCCTCGGCCATGCTCAACCGATCGCAGGTGATGAATTCCAGATCTTGGTCCAAGAGCATGCGAACAAGGTCCGGGATCAGTTCCGCGGGATACGTGCAGTCCGCGTCCATCGTCACGATGATGTCGCCGGAAGCAACGACGAAGCCCGTCCGGTACGCTCGACCGTAGCCACGCCGAGGCTCAAGGTGCACCCGTGCTCCACGCTCAAGCGCGATGCTTCGCGTGGCATCCGTTGAGGAACCGTCGACGATGAGCACCTCGAGGTCTTCGCACCACCCTCGGGGGATGGCGTCGAGGGTGGCCCCGATGGCCTCCTCCTCGTTTCGAGTAGGGAGCAACACCGTGACCGACACGGGAAGCGGTTCCACCATGATGTGACCACCCTGCTCGATGCTTTGAACCCTCATGTCGCCTGCTATGGAATCTCAACAGGACAGAACAAGGTAGGTGGCCCGGATGGCAGGTCATGCACCGCCTTCGATCCCGCGCAGAGCCACCTTCTGCTCCGACCTACGAGCGCACATGGTCGGACATCCACAGCCTCCTGGATGCCGCTGTTGAGGAGATGCGTCGCCAACGTGCGAAGTTTGAGCGTCGGCTTGAGCGGGATGGAGACACGCCCAAAACACGTCGTGCGCTGATGAAGTACGTTCAGGCGCAGACCGTCGTGTCCACCCTGCAGTGGACCTTGGGGATGATCGAAACCGTTCCGCTGGAGGACGCCCAGCGCATGGCGGAACTCAGGCTGCCGTGAGGTCGCCCTGCTTGCGGAGGTTCGACCAGAGCACCTTTGCCGCCAGCCGTGCCTTCGTCCACCGTCCGATGCTCGGCCGTTGGCTGAACACAGCCCCTCGAGAGCGCAGGATGGAGAGCAGCAGGGCTTCGTAGGCCTCGACCATCATCCCGGGCTGAGCCCGCGAGCGCTTGTCGAGGAGCGGAAGCAATTCCCGCGCTGAGCGCTGGTGGCGCTCAACTTCCATGCAGTATTCGGAGATGAAGGCACGCCAGCGGTGGTCGTGCTCGACGCTCTTTGCATTCAGGTCGTCCCTCAGGAGTCCATGGCTTTCGAGCACGTCAAGCGGAAGGTAGACGCGGCCTCGCTGCAAATCCTCTTCGACGTCCCGAAGGATGTTGATCAACTGCAATTGAATCCCCATGTCGATGGCGTGAAGCCGGGCACGAGCGTCTTCGTAACCGTAGATTTCGATCAGCACCAAGCCCACGGCGGAAGCGACCTTGAAGCAGTACGAACGGACGTCGTCCCAACTTCGCAGTTGCGTCGGGAACAAATCGTCCTCCATGCCGTCGAGGATGGTTTCGAGGTCCTGCAAGCGCACCGACCAGGTTGACATCACCCACGCCATCGAGCGCATCACGGGGTGTTCGTCTTCGGCAGGGGCGACACCGGACGCAAAGGCCTGGAGGCGCAGCCGCATCGCTGAGAGCGCCAACAGACGCGTGAAGGCGAGGTCTTGTGGGTCACACGGTGAGCAGCCATGGAGGTCGCTGAGGAACGCAAGGCGTCGCACGGCGTAGGCGTGCACCTCGTCCGTGATGGGAAGGTGCTCGTCGTCGTCGCCGTCGACAATGTCGTCCACCCAACGGCAGAACGCGTAGACGGCGTTGACAGCCGCACGCTTCACCGGAGGCAACGCGGCAAAGGACGCCACAAAGGTCGAGGAGGCGGCCCGAGCACGGGCTTCGCACTCCTCGAGGTCGGCCGTGGGGATTGCCTGCATCGGACCACCTCAGGCTGTCGGTTCACCGCGGCCGGACCGGGAGGCGTTGCCAGAGCCTCGAAGGGCGGCACGGCCGGCTTTCGACCTGCGAACGGAGTCAAACCACACATCAACACCGTTCCAATCGGGAATGATCCCCATGTCGTCCAAGAGCAATTTGCTGGAGATGCGGGCGCTTTCAAAAATCACCGGTAGGCCGGACCCGGGGTGCGTGCCGCCACCAACGAGGTACATGCCGTCCACGTCCTCGAAGCGGTTCTGAGGACGCCGCCAGAGCATCTGGTCGAGGCCGTGGGCGAGGTTGAACACGGCACCACGGTGGCAGTAATCGCCCCATCCCTCAGGCGTGATCATCATCTCCGTGACGATGTGGTCCCGGATGTTTTCATAGCCCAACTTGGATTCGATTTGGTCCAGGATGCGCTCGCGGTAGTCCTCTGCGATGCTGGACCATTCGACGTTCTCGTGGATGTGGGTGACCGGGACCAGCACGTACACGGTCGAACAGCCCTCAGGCGCCAAACCGGGGTCCGTCAGGCACGCGTTTTGGACGTAGACAGAGGGGTCCTCCCACGTGACCACGTGACGGTTCTCGATGTCTTCGAGGTTCTCGACGTAGGTCGATGAGGCGTAGATCTGGTGGTGAGGCAGGTGGTCCCAGGTCCGGTCCGTGCCAAGGTAGAGCATGAAGGTCGAGCACGAGTACTTCTTTGCGTCGAGCTTCTTGTCGCTCCAGCGGCGCCGTGCGGCATTGGGGACGATGTCCTTCATCGCCTTCGCGAAGTCCGCGTTCACAACCACGGCGTCTGCACGGTGCTCTCCGCTGGAGGTGCGTACGCCGACCGCGCGTCCCTTCTCCATCAGGACCTCATCGACGCCTTCGCCAAGCCGAATGTCGACCCCGAGTTCTTTGGCGATCTCTGCCATGCGAGCCGGGACGCTGCCGAGGCCGCCGATGGGGTGGAAGATGCCGTGCTCGTATTCGAGGAAAGCGAGGATGGTGAAGAGGGAGGGGCAATTGAACGGCGACATTCCGAGGTACTTCGTTTGGAAGGACATGGCGAGGAGCAACCGATCGTCGTCGAACAAGCGGCCGAGGTCCTGCGCCACGCTTCGCGTGGGTCGAAGGACCGTTGCAGCGCGCATGGCTCGCTTCGACAACAGGTCACCGGGCCCTGACCACGGCTCCTGCAAGCAGGCCTTGGACATCTCGAGTTTCCTCCGGTTCTCCTCGACGTACTTCACGAAGGCCTGGGCGTCCTTTTCGCCGGACAATTCGGCGATGCGCTCGCGCATCAGGTCGAGGTCGCTGGTGCAGTCCAGTTGGCCTCCTTGCCCAAACACGAGGCGGTAGTTCACGTCCAGTCGCTGGAGGTTCAGGTCGGCGTGAGCGTCGCGCCCGATGGCTTGGAAGATTTCTTCGATTACTTCGGTGTAGTGGAAGAAGGTGGGGCCAAGGTCGAACGTGAACCCGTCGCGCTCGATGGTTTTCGTGCGGCCACCCACGCGGGCGTCCTTTTCGAAGACGGTGACGGCGACGCCTGCTTTTGCGAGCAAGAGGCTTGCAGCGAGTCCGCCGG
>JALRLN010000007.1 GCA_023254445.1 Candidatus Poseidoniaceae archaeon
CCACGAAATTCGAAGCCTACGACCGCTTTGTTGACCGTGAAGAGGCCTTGGCCATCTCCAACATCACCGAGGACGAACTTGACGCGATCATCAAAGCCGCTTTGGCGGTGGACGTCATCATCGAGGAAGAGGCTGCGAAAAACGGTCTCATTCACGTGGACGGGAAGAAAGAATTCGCCCTCGGTCCAGGTCGGAAGGTCGTCCTGGTCGACACCTTCGGCACCCTCGATGAAGACCGATGGTGGGACGCTGAAGCCTACGCGAACGGTGAATGTGTTGAGCTGTCGAAAGAATTCGTTCGGCAACATTACATCGACATCGGGCACGAAGCTTCCCTGAAATCAGCACGTGATGCGGGAACGGAGGACCCCCCGATTCCCGCCCTTCCAGAGGACGTTATTGCATCCACGGCGGCCTTGTACGCCTCGATGTTTGAACGCCTCACCTCTGAGACGTTCTGAGGTGCCGCGTTAGGCGTGGCTTCTGTGAAGAAGCCCCACCCGACGTCGCTCCGCGCCACGCAAGAGCGCTGTGAGGTGCATCACGGCGTCACGCATCCCCCCATCGAGAGGTTCCTCCGCCGCCACCGTCCAGCATCGACCCATCAGCAGCGTTCGAAGATCCCGGACATCATCAGCGGACAGCCACCCATGGAGGCGGAGGCCTCCTGCGCCCTCTGCGGCGTTTGGATGTTCGTTGTCAATGCCTTGGTTCAGGCGAAGCAGCAGCGAAGCAAGATGGTCGTGGTCCACTTCAAGCCCCTGTGTGGGCCGCATCCATGCCAGCAGGTAGGTCAAGAGGCAACCGTCCTCGGTGGGAAACCGTCCAAAGCGTTCGATGTGTCGTCCGTCCGCCACCTCGAGCCGGCTCCCGTCCTCCATTCGCTGCATGGCGAGAAGGAACAGCACCGTGGCATCGTCGAGTTGCATCACTGCGTCCTTCGATGTTGAACCGAGGCGATGTTCCAACTTGGGGTGGGTGGCAAAGAAGAGGTCCCACGCACGCTCCGACGAAGGGGCAGCAAGGAGGTCAAGCGCTTGGTCAAGGACAGCACTGTCCACGGGGTCGAGGGTATGGAACGGCGCTGTGGTGCTCCCCATGCGATGCCGTGCAGCGCTTCGGTGATGACCCTTGCTCATCGCTCAAAGAACCGGTTCATTCGACGTTGCATGTCGTCGTCGGGACCATCCCCCTGCAGTTCACCTCGGAGCCTTGCCAATCGGCTTGATGCGTCCGTCGCGTCGTTTAGTGATGGTGCTGCAAATTCGGGCTCAACATCGACCTGGTTCTTGTCGTCAACGGGTGCGTCGGCCTCAATTTCCTCCACAACCACGGCCCCGAGGTCCTCCTCGTGTGGAGGTGAAGGCTCAGTGGTTGGTTCGGGCAGCGACGGTGCTGGTTCTCTGGACGGAGCAGGACGGCCGACAGGGCCGGTGGCCTGCGGCAGTTCAGGTTTCGGAAGCAAGGAACGTCCAACGATCGAGACGATGAGCAGCGCTCCCAACGCCCACACCCAACCCCCTTCCGTCAAACCGAGGTCCATGCCTGATCGTAGGATGGCCGAGGCGGTGTCATCGCTCGCGTCATCGTCGACATCAAAAGGCTCAGTGCAGCGTAGTTCAGCCGTCACTTCCGTGTCTGCTGGAATGGCCATGCCGCTGAGATCGATTCGGAGCGTTGGAGCGAAATCGCCTGAGACGTCAACAAGGAACATCGAAGATCGGCCCGCCCCTGCGTTGAAGGACATCGTACATGGGGCATCGTTGAGAAGGTCGGAGCCAGCCCTCCTGATGCCGAGAACGGCCTCTTCCCCATCGAAGGTGAAACTTTCAATGCCGAGGTTCCATCCAGAAGCACGCGCCAAACCGCTCCATGTTGCCTCATCGAGCACCACGCCCCTGGCGTCGTGAACCACAAAGCGAAGGTCCACTTGACCCGGTGCAGGCGTCCAACCGCTTGCATTGATGGTCCACGACTGACTTCCGTTCGGGACGGTTCTCACGCTGTGGTCGATCGGGACAGGTTGCCCTTCGCCGTCCATCAAGGTCCAAGCAAAAGCCGTGCTTTCCTCCGTGCTGCTCTCGCACGTCACGAGGCTTCCGTAGAAGGGGGTTCGCCCGAGGTCTGAGATTGAATCAGCCAGGTCGCATTCAACGGAGGCTTCTGGTGTTGGTAAACCAAATTGTACAAGTTTGAATCCGCCTTCATCGAGGTTGATGATGTCAAAACCACGTTCGAGATGAAACGATTCGACATGGCCATCGGTGAACGACACATCATGACGTCCTCCTTGCTGCCCCACAAGGACTGGACTTGATGAAAATGCGACATCACGTCCACGGGTCTCAATCTGGAGTTCCATGGCGTCGAGCATCGGATGCTGCATGGTTACCGTGATGAGTCGACCTGTTCCGTCCCACGCATCGTCAGGAACGAGCGAAAGTGGAAGTCCAGACCGTGCTCCCGGTGCGAGGGTCACGGTTGTGGGCCCGCGGAGTTGCCATGTCGCAGGATGACCGCTTACCGCGACCTCCACTCGGGCCACATCGTTTCCTGTGTTCTCCAACCATGCGACCGGCATGCCACCGGTCTCACTCAACCACCATACGCCTTCGTTCTGAACAATGAGTCCTGCCTCTGCGGCAACGCGAACGGGAATCACGTGGGTGGACGCACCCTCGCCATCACCGTCAGAAATTCTGAGGTTCACGGTACCGACGTCGCCTGCCTCTGTTCCGTTTGGCGGCGTCACATTGAGCAGAACGGTTGAGGCGCCGTACGGTGAAACTGCGCTACCGTTGAGAGGTGCCGTAACTCCCCAGCCTTCCGCGACCTTCGCGAACCATGGTGATTGCAGGCTGTTGCCGAGGTGGTCGAGCGGCACCTCAACCACACCACCTTCGGGCGGAACCACAAGGTCCACACCGCTCAGGTTCGTGCTCCAACCAGACACCCGCCCGACGGTGAGCGTTCGCTCGATGGTCTCGAGCACCTCTCCTTGCCAGATCGCTTGAATTTGCATCACTGTTGTGCTGCCGTTCCATGATTCCGAAGGGACGTGGACGGTGAGGTTCGCCAGCACCGTTCCGCCAATCTCAACGTTGGTTGCTTCGACGGAGGATTGGTCCCAGATCGACGTGTCCCCGTCGACCAAGGACGTGGTGTGCGTGACGGTAAGTTCCAGGTCGTCAACGGTGTTGCCGAGGTTTGTGGCGTTCACAACGAAGGTGAGGGCTTGCTCGGGAACAACCACCTCCGAAGGGGGCGATTCAAACGCGAGGGACCACGCTCGTTCGGGTGCCGCGGAGGCGTTGATTCGGACGTTCGACGTCACGCTTCCGTTGAAGACCGACTGAACGAGGAGCACCACCTCGAAGGGTTCCAGAGCGGGGACGTCAGCGTCCAACGTCATGCGCATGGTCATGATGGACGACCCACCAGGGGCAACGGTCTTGCTCGGCGTGGGGGTTGTGAAGGTCACGTTGCCGTTGGTCGGGGCAGGGTCAAGGGATGCTGAAAAGACGAACGTGTCAACGTCGTTGCCAAGGTTCGTCACGCGCACGTTCAGGTCTTGCTCTTGTTCAACAGCAAACACCGTAGCGTTCTGCTGAGGGGTCGGGGCGATCAATTCCAGTGCCGACAGGTGGCGCTGCAGCACATGGATGCTGAACTGGAGGTCGCTGTGATCTGCATCCTCTGTTGGCAACACCCAAAGGAGCCGCTGAGGGGCGGCGTGTGCAGGTACCGTGATGGCCATGCTGAAGCTTCGAAGGCTGTTCGACAGACCGGTGACGTGGAGTCCCGTTCCGTTCAACACCGCTCCGGTCGTTTCGACCTCCCAGCCGCTTGCGAGGTTGCTGAGGGCCGATGTATTCCATGTCAGTTCCCCCGATGCGGGGAGGTCGACCGTGATCGAGTAGTTCACCACAACCTCTGGGAAGGTCCGATGGTGCGGTGGTGCAGCGCTCGCGTGCGCCGCGGAGAACGCCACATCAAGGTCCCGGCAGAGGGCTGATTCGGCTTCGCCGATGCACACCGTCAGGGTCACGTCATCCTCCGAACCGAACGACGCCGTTGCAGGGACATCGATCACTGCACGAAGCAGACGGAGTTCTCCAGGACCAAGGGTGAGGGTGAAGGCCTCTGAACCGGCCGTTGTTTCGACACGTGGTGAGCCCCAAGCGCTGGTTGACCAGTCAAGTGAGGTTGTCGTTTCTTCGGCGTTCCCGAGGTTTTCGACACTAAACCATGCGACCGCAGGCGTACCCGGTCGACCAGCCCCCCACGTGTTTCCGGTACCGTCCGGACCTTCAAGGTCCAATCCTCGCGTCCGAAGGACTTCCACAGGCACGCGCAACGTGGTGTTGACGGACGGGTCCTCGGAACGGTGCACCTTGACATCGAACCAGCCTTCTTCGTCCCCAAGGGCCGTCGAAGGAACCGTCAAATTCCACGCCAAGGCCATTGCCTCGCCTTCGGAAAGGGTGAACTGCGAAAGGAAGGCCGTGGACTCGGTCAGGCCCCACGATTCCGGAAGGCCAGCATTGTCGACATCCACGGTCCACGAGGTTTCCCGTGAGCCGATGGCAAGGACGCTGACCTCAATGCTCGCGGTTCCCCCCGGAAGCGCCGTCACCGTGTCGGTGGGCCCGAGGAGCGAAACTGCGTAGGGTTGCCGAACGGTTAACTCAGCGGTGACGACGTTGTTGTCTTCACGCGCTTCGCTGATGTTGTTGTTCGGATCAAGCACCAGCCGGAAGGTGGAGGTGCCAAGCACGGCCGTCACAGGGACGGCAAAGGACACGGTCGTCCCTTCTCCGGATGGATCGACCGGTTCAAGGTCGTCGACGCGATGACGGGCGATGATGGAATTCCCAAGGTACAACCAAGCATCAACCTCGTCGTTCGAGGCTTCGGTTCCAACGTTCTCGAAGCGCACAGAGACCGTCACCGACTCTCCTGGGTCCGGTGATGCAGGCGTGAATTGAATGGCGCGGGCGTCGGACATCGGGGCGATGTCGGGAGCACGTTGCGAAACGACCATGTCACCGATCACGAGGTCGATGGATCCGTCGTTGTCAACGTCGGCAGCAGCGGGCGCCGCCCACGTTCGATGGGGGAGGGAGACGGGGTCTTCCCACGGCGTTGAGACGTCTGCTGGCGCTCCGGTTTCTCCGTCAAAGGCGTGCAAGCGGCGACCAAAGACAACGAGGAGTTCCTGTGGACCGTCACCGTCAATGTCCATCCAAAGCGGCGGGGCGACCGCAATCTCGTCGTTGTCGTTCCCTCCTGCGCGGTTCATGGTCCGCGACCATTCTTTCTGTGCTGGGTCCACGCTCACGTCGTGACAACCAGCCATTCCTTCTCGGTCGAAACTGCTTGGGCTCGCGGAGTACCAGGTGACCCAGCAAAGACGGTCGTGCACCCCGTCGTCGTCCGTGTCCACGGGCAAGGGGGGTGCATCGGCATATCCGTTCGGTGCCCGGAACGAGAACACCTCGTTCGTGGACGTGAGGTCCATCCCGATGAAGCGTGCGCCGAGGCCTGACGTGCGCCCGTTTGCGTCGGTGGGTACCGTGAGCACAACTTCAGGTTCTTCATCGCCGTCAAGTTGAGCGATGACTGGACCCGGAAGCCGAAGCCGGGGGGCGTCGGAATCTGAATCGGTATCGGGGACGGGTGTTCGTTCCCAATCCAGTGCTCCATTGCTCCCGTCCACCTTCCAAATCCACATGGCTCCGGACGATGCATCGATGGTGGTCAGGAGGATCGAGACCGAGTTGGCGTCCATTTGAACCGCGGTGGGGTCCGAGGGATGGGTCCCGCGGTCGAGGGTCGTGCTCCAAGACGGATCGGAAGGTGCACTCCCGGTAAGCGGAAGGGCGAGCACGACAGGGTCGTCGGTTGTCGTATCCAGAACGGCGAGGACGAGGTCCTGCTGCCCATCCGCATCGGCGTCCACCAGGAGCGGTTGAGTGACGGCCCGGTGCCCACTTTGGTCCGTCGGCCAATGCGGAAGGTCCGAGCCGATGCTCAGGTCAGCGTCCGACCACGACCACAAGCGCTCGTTGCTGTGGCCAGTTCGTGCCCAGCCGGACGCGTCACACTCGAGTTCAGGACCCCATGCTTCGACCTCGAGGCCGTTAGGTCCATCGGCCACCACGATGATGTCAACATCGCCGTCGCCGTCGACGTCGGTGGCCACGGGCGTCGAACGGATGGGGTCTGCGTCACCAAGGTCGACCTCCCAGGCCACCTTCGCATCATCGCCTGTCAAGAGCATCAGGGTGTGGCTGATGCCGTCGGAGCCGGTTTCAACGACAGCGATGAAGCGTTGATTGACGGCGCAGCGCTCGGCAGCGTCCGCGTCCCGTTGAATGTTGAGGTCGAGGTTGAGGATCAGGCTGCCATAGGTGGACGTTCCGTCGCCGTCAAGCCCAACCCAGTTCAGGACCGGGTCGTCGATGCTTGCCAGCTCGGTGACGTTGGCGACCGCGCCAAGCCCCGGGCCCCCATCAGGGCCGTGGGCTGGCATCAGCCCGTTGCGTGCGGGCACCCCCATGAACTGCGGCCATGGCTGCTCAAGCATCTGGCTCCGAGCGCTTGTCGGTGAAGTGGACGTGGCGGTTGGCTCATGGCCTGCGGGAAGGAGGGCTGCGTAAGGTTGCAGCAACAGCAGCAACAGAAGGAGTGCGGCCCCTTGTTTTGGTCGACGGAGCGACCGCTGTTGCTCCATCGCTTCAAGTCTGCCCGGCGAGGTTGTTATGGCTTTGGTGCAGCGGTGGGCGAAGAACGCCAACCCGCGGGGACGTCAAGGCATTCCGAGACCGTGCGCTTCATATACGGGGTGTAGGACCGCCGAATGACTTCGGTCACTCCTTCCAGAGGCCCTGCCGATGACGGACGGAGCCGGTTTCGGCCCGTGGAGCGACCCGGGGGGGACTGCGATGTACAAGATTGTGAAGAAGGAAGACACGATTCGTATTCCTGCTGAATACATGCGCCGTGGTGCTTCCCTCGATCAGCACATCGACCGCCTTGCCATGACGGCCTTTGAAGGTCGATTCGACGAGCAGAACCGCTTCGTCTTGGTGACCTCCAACCACGAACCTCTCGGCCGTGGGCGCATCATCCACGGGGACGGTGCCATCTACCAGAAGGTTCGCTTCGATGCCATTGTCTTCTGCATGGAAGACTACGAGGTCGTTGACGGGGCCGTCACCGAAATCAACGAATTCGGTGCCTTCGTTCGCATCGGCCCGATGGAAGCGCTGCTGCACAAGTCGCAGATCCTCGAAGAGCAGGTTGACGTCAACGTCGGCGCTGGATCCATCCACGGACGCGGCAGCGGTCGATCGCTCAAGGTCGGCTCCCAGGTCCGCGCCCGCATTGTGTCCCTCTCACCCGACACCACCGATCCACGTCGGTCGAAGATCGGGTTGACCTGCAAGCAGCCCGGCTTGGGCAGCTCGGACTGGGAGTCCAACGATTGAGGTGAGGACATGGCGACACAGAATTTTGCGTGTGGCGATTGCCACATGATTTTGGCCGACAAGGTCGATCAGTGCCCCCACCACCCCGCGGCCCGCGTCTCCACCGATTGGCAGGGTTTTGTCATCATCATGCAGCCCGACCGCTCTGAAATTGCGAAGCGGCTCAACGTCACCGTCCCAGGGCAGTATGCCCTCAAAGTCAACATCTACACGTGAGGTGAACAACATGGAAATCATCAACCGAACCGAAAACAAACTGCTCCACCGCGTGGAGATTGACTTCCGTTGGAAGCATCCCGGAAAGAGCACCCCGTCCCGAATGGAAGTCATCACCCAAGTGCGTGCCCTTGAACCCGGTGCGGACCCCAGCCTCGTCGTGATCAAGGACTGCAACACTCGATTTGGAATGGCGATGACCACCGGTCGTGCCTACGTGTACAACAGCCCAGAGGCCATGGCCGTTGAGCCCGCGTACATCGTCAAGCGCCACGCGAGCCTTCACGGGGATGGCGCGGCTGCGGACGACGACGGAGGTGAGGCCTGATGGGTGACAAGTGGCAGAAGGCGAAGGTGTCGAAGTTCAAGGTCGGTGACGACGGCTTGAGCATCGAAGGCGAGTTTTGCCCCAACTGCGGCCCGGGTATTTTCCTGGCCAACCACGCAAACCGGAAGTCCTGTGGTCGTTGCGGCCACACCGAAGCCAACGCGTGAACGTTAGGCGGGATACGCGGCCCACTGGCCGCGGTTGTCAATCGTGTAGGCAACGCCATCGATGCACGCAACATCCGCGTGCACTTCGTCACCGGACCAGCGATTGAATCCATCCCGCCGAAGCACGACGCGTTCGCGCCATCCAGCAATCAACCATGCGTCCTGATCGTCGCTCCACAGCACCCCCCCGACCGGGCCGCTGAGCGCGGCCTGCAGCACAAGTTGATCGTTTTCCACCCAAGATGCGACGTGGTCGCTGGTCACCACCAGCCTGCCGCCGTTGCCGTGGTGCACCCGGACCACGGGGTCGTCCACCCGCTCGGGCTCAAGTTCGGTCACCTCGTCCTCAGCAACGGCCACGCGGCTCCCGTCTCGCATCGTCAAGACCCAATTGACCCCATTGTGGTGCAGGTCCACCACAGCACGAGGTTTGCCGTCCTTGCCTCGAGGGATGGAGGCCCGCCATTGCTCACGTCCTTCGCCGTCGATCACGTAGAACCCGTCCGGCCACAGCGACAGAGCCACTTGACCGCCGTTCACACCCATCGCCATCGGCTCTGCGTCCAAGGCGTGCGACCAACGGTGACCTGCAGGATGCGTGGTCATCGCTCCGTCGCGGCGAACTGCGGCTCGGTCAACGCCCATTCGTGGGGCTGAGAGGTCAAGCCGTGCGAGTCGAGCCACGCGGAGTTCGTGGTCCATCCATGCTGCGACCACATCGCCCTTGATCAGCCCGGCAGCAACAATGGGGACGGGGTACGGACGGTGCAGGTTCAGCGGCGTTCCGTCATCACGCAGCTGCTGAATTTCGCCGTCGGTTCCAAGCACCACAATGCCGTCCTTGGACACCAGGACGCGTTTGGGTGAAAACGAGCACGCTTCAGGCGGCACATCGCCTGCTCACGCCGCGTTGTTGTGAACCTTCGCCACAACACAGGTGAAGGGGTCCCGCCATGGCGGTGCATGGAGGGCGTCGTGCTGCTCGTCGCGTGCGATGCGGACGAAGCCTCCTCGGTGATGTCCGATGCGTTGCGGTCTCGAGGTGTGTTTGTCCCTTACGGGATGGCGGAAGGTGCGGAGGTTCTTGCAGCCGGTCATGTCCGTTTGTGGTGCAGGACGGGCACGCATTTGCACGAAGACAACCTCGACCTTCGGTACGCGGATGCGCTTGGTGAACGCGTGCACGAGGTGCTGTTCCTGTCCAAACATGTGGCCAGCAGCGAGCGACCCTGCTTAACCGTCCATCCAATCGGTGTCCCGCACCTCCCTGAAGGGGAATCGCCGCCGTTCGGTGGACGGGCGGGTCAATCACCACCGCCGAGCATTCGCTTGGCGGCCATTTGGCGCGCCTTGCTCGCCGTCAAAGACGACCCAAGGATCCCCGAATTTGAGGTGAGTTTGGAGGTCACGCATCACGGTCCATGGCTCACTGCGCCATCGGCCTTCCTTGAAATCGGTTCAACCTCCAGCACGTGGTCCCATGCTGGCGCGGGTCAGGTCTGGGCGGACCTCTTGCTTGACCTTCTCAGCGAAGAACTCCAAGGGCGTGATGCACCGACCCAACCTCAGCATCATCCCGTCGTGGTCACCCTTGGCGGTGGACACTATGCGCCTCGCGCCAACATGATGGCTGCTGAACAAGGGGCCCTCCTCGGGCACATGCTCGCCCGTCATAGCCTGCCGTTCGAACCTTCGGAGGAGGGGACGCACGTTGGTGGTGCATGGAGGCACGCCATCAATGAATCACTTGCTTCGACGCGTCGTGCGCATCCAGGAAGGACGGTTGTGGTCAGCATGGACAAGAAATCCTTCCGAGGATGGGAACGTGCTCCGTTGTTGGAGCACCTCGCATCGCTCGATGTCGCCGTTGTGAGCGCTGAAGAACACCGGGCGATGCTCTCCATGGAATGAAGCGGACGAGCAACGGTCAAGAATCGCCGCTTCAACCTCAAGCCATGGCGCAGGCTGGACCATTCTCGCGCGCCATCGTCGGGATGACAGGGGTGATGCCCCGTTGGTTCGTCCGCTGGATCTCCCGTCGTTACGTCGCAGGGCCCCACCTCGACGATGCGGTGCGCGTCATGCAACGCCTGCAAGACGAAGGTGCATGCGCCACGGTGGACGTCCTTGGTGAGGAAATACAGTCCCTTGATGAAGCGACCTTCTTCCTCGAAGAATACCGCAGGGTGATGGCGGCCATTGTCGAGCACGGACTCGACGCGAACCTCTCGATCAAACCCACCGCGTTCGGTCTCTTGCTGGACGCTGAGGTTGGCCTTCAGAACATCCGTCTTCTGGTGACGGAGGCTGCGGAGCACGGCATGTTTGTTCGCTTGGACATGGAAGACCACCGCGTGACCGACGACACCATTCAGGTGGTCACCACCTTGCATGCTGAGGGCTTGACAAACGTCGGGACCGTGCTTCAAGGGCGGCTTCACCGAACCGGACAGGACATCGAGGACCTGGGGGTCGCTTTGGGCTCCAACGCCGATCACCGCATTTGCAAAGGCATCTACCTCGAACCAGAAGCGATTGCCCATACGTCGAGGTCAGCCATCACCGACGCGACCATCGCGTGTGTACGGACGGCGTTGGACCGGGGTGCGTACGTCGGCATTGCCACGCACGACGACCAGATCGTTTCGGCCAGCCTCGAGCACCTTGGCTCGCTCGGCATCTCCCCCACCGAAGACGGTCGTCAACCCTGCCCGCCCGTTCGTCCTGGAAAGGGCCCTGGGTACGAATTTCAGATGCTGCTCGGTGTTCGAGGCGACCTAAGGCGACGTCTTCGTTCCGATGGGCACCGCACCCGCGTGTACGTCCCGTACGGTGAGAAATGGTACGAATACAGCATCCGGCGGCTGAAGGAAAACCCGACCGTCGCAACGCAGGTGGTCAAGGCCTTCCTGATGCCATGGACCAACCGGCCGTGATCATCGACGGCGTGCTGGGTGGGACTCTCGAGGGAGCACCGGATTTGGATTGAAGCCGAGTCGCCCCTCCTTCCAGGCTTGCCTGCGCTCGCGACCGGAGAGCGCGTGCGTCCTCTCTGGGGCCTTCGGCTGATGGAGGTACATGCGCACAATCCGGTTGGCAGGCACCGTGCCTCGCAAGGTACGTCCAGAACCTGTATGGATGGCCCTTAGCAACCACGTTCGCCCGCCATGCTCGAGCATGGTGTCGGCGGTGAACATGGTCTCTGGGGGGCAGATCAGGTGGTCGGGGCGCGAGCGCTCACCGATGGTCAAGGTCACTCGCACACGGATCAAGTCTTCGCGCATCGCGACAACGCGGCGCAAGGAGGAGGCGACGGACGACGACGTTGACTTCCCGTCCGGATCTTCGAGATGACTGATCCTCCAGAGCATGCCGCTGTCTTCGAACACATCGCCGAGGTCGATGACCTCGTCCTCGTCAAGTTCGAGGTCCACCATGTGGCTGTGTGGTCCATCGGTGAGCATGAAGGGGACCGAAACGGCACGTGGGGGGCGAAGGTGCACGGTGTGCACGTGCCCGCAACCTTGGCAGCGAACGCGATGGTCGTGGCCCGTTCCCTTTGGCTTTGAGGTCAGGATGTCGTGGCCTTCGTACTCGTCGCACGACGGACATACCGTGACGTTCTCAACGAAGTCATCGTCTTCATCGAGGTCGTCAATGAACTCAACCTCATCCTCCATGAACGGGTCCCCGTGCCTGCGTGTTTGAATCCATCGGAGTCCGTGCCTGCACGCGAGGCTTGAAGCATCCCCCCTCCACGCCGGACCATGGACCAGTCCGTGGACGAAGGCACGGCCTTCAGGTCGGCCCTCGGGCCGCGACACGATTTGCCACGTGACGAGCCGGAGGTCGCGCAGGGCATCGCCGTTCAAATGCGGCACATGGGGATGAGCCCGCTCAGCCTCTCCGTGGTCCGCCGTCTTCGTGACATCGTGGCGACACTCGCTCCGCGTCGCCTCGTGGAATCGGGGGCGTCGATTGGGCACTTGAGCGCATGGATGCTCGACGTATGGTCCTCAGAGCAAGCCGTTGCCCCAGAGCGGTACGACGTTCTCGAGCCTGGTGCCCGGTTCGCTGTGATCCTCCAACGTGTCCTTGAACGCTACCACGCAACGGAGTGGGGGAGGGTTCTGGTCGGCTCCGTTGAGGAACAACGGGACCGCACCAAGGCGTGGCGCCTCGCGCACCTTGGGTCGTCGGAGCGTCCCAGTTCCGTCGACGACCGCGCCGACCTCATCGTTGTTCATCCATCGTTGTCCATCGCCGATGACGTTCGGGCTGCATTGGACCTGCTGCGTGATGATGGGACGCTCCTGACCGTGGAACCAGAGGTGCCAGGGGAGGACGTGTCTCCAGACACGCCAGAGGGCGAGGCCATCATCTCGTCCTTCAACGCCTGGATTTCCCTCATCCATTCGTTGTCGTCCTCCCATGATGTGGCGTTTCTGCCCGTCACAGGCGGAACCATCGTGGGCGTGCGCCGGTAGGTTCCACTCAGGCATACGCGGCCAAAAGGCGGTCAACGCGCACGATTCCATACCCGTACGAATCGTCATGGTCTTCTTGGCCGGGTTGAGGTTTGGCCGTTTCCATCAGGGTCTGCTTGACGCTGTCGATGGTTTGCTCTGCGCTGTTGTTCAACCCGCCCGAGCGAAGGTCAGGACGTTGTTCAAGCAGAAGGGCGAGGGCGGCGGTGACGTGCACGGTGGCGGCGCTTGTGCCGTCCACAAGGCTCCAGCCACCGGATTCCGCGTGAAGCACCGCAACCCCTGCTCCTGGCGCCATGAGTTCTGGCTTTTTGTCCGGGTCTTGCCGTGGGAACAGCATTGGCAACGGCCACACGCGACCGTCGTTGTCGCCGATGGACGACCCCGACCACAGCGTCCCGTCCACATGAACAGCCCCGACCGAAATCACCCGTTGGACCGAGCCCGGGGACGCGACGTCGCCATCGTCTTCGCTGCCTCCATCGTTGCCAGCGGCTGCCACCACGAAAATCCCCTGAGAAATCGCTTGTTCAGCCGCACCTTCGGACGCTCGGTCGCTCCCTGGAAGGAAGGACAGTGCCCCCGGGGCGCCGCCAAGGGACAGTGAGATGATGTGCGCTCCGTTCTGCTGGCACCACTCGATGGCCTCGGCCACGGCTTCGTCGTCGCCTTCTCCGGTCGATGCGAGCGCTTTGGCGACGAGCAACTCGACGTCTTGAGCCAAACCCGTCAAGCCTCCATCCGCCACCAACAGACCCGCCATGGCGGTCCCATGGCCGTGGTCGTCGTACGGTTCAACGAGGTCGTTGACGAGATCGTTCCAGCCCGCAAGCTCAACCGCTGCGAGGTCAGGATGCTCAAGGTCAATGCCAGAGTCGACCACGCACACCCGAACACCTGCCCCGGTGCCACCGTCGTTTGCGCCAATCAATGCTGCAGCACCTTCCTCTGCTTCCATGGCGACGGCGGACGGGCGAACCACGAGGACCTTTTCCGGAAACAGGACAACTGCGCTCAACGCAGCCACACAGAGCAGGAGGAGCACGACAGAGGCAAGGGTGAGGTCCCGACCCGGCGGCGCAGCCACCTTGTCAGGGAGAGGCACCTCCGTTGGGACCTGCTGCATGCCACCACCTCACGCGCTCATGGCGTGTACGGCTTCAGAAAACACGTCGACGAAGCGCTTCACATCGTCTTCGCTTGTGTAGAAGTACGCGCTGGCGCGCAAGGAATCGCCTTGCACTGCGCGGTCCTCAAACCAACTGTGAACACAATGCCGTCCGGACCGTACCATCACCGAGGCCGCTTCGTCGAGAAGGACGGCGAGGTCGTGCGAAGGAAGGTGTTCGTCGAGCAGCAGGGAACAGATGCCGCCTCGCTTCGCAGCGTCTTGAGGGCCAATGATGCGGACGCCGTGGAGGTCCTTGACCCCGTCCGTCATGATCCGGTTCATCCTGACTTCGTGCTCATGAACCGCGTTCAGGTCGAGGGCACTGAGGTACTCGATGGCCGCTTCTGTTCCCGCGATGCCAGCGTAGTGCCCGAGGCCTGCCTCAAAGCGCGAGGGCGGGGCTGCCCAACGCACGCCTTCGTACGTGGACGTGTCCACAGTGTGCCCCCCTGTGATCAAGGGGTGGAGGTTTTCGAGCAACTCCATGCGCCCCCATAGCGCACCCATGCCCGACGGACCCATCATTTTGTGGAGGGAGCACGCGAAGAAGTCCGCATCGAGGTCTGCAACATCAACATGCATGTGTGGGGCCGATTGCGCTCCATCAACGCACATCAGGGCGTTGTGGTCATGGGCCAACGAGGCCAGTTCTTTGACCGGTGCTTCCACGCCGTCGAGGTTGCTGACCTGGCCGATGCTGATGAGCCGAAGGTTGGATCCTGCCTCGTCGCACGCCGCCTCGAAGGCCTCCATGTTCACGGTGTTGTCGTCGTTTGACGGAACGACGCGATGGTCCACGCCGTGCAATCGCTCAAGTTCCAGCCACGGAACGAGGTTGGAGTTGTGCTCTTTGTCGCTGGTCAAGACCACATCGCCCGCTTCCCACGAAAGGCCATGGGCCACCTGATTGAGGGCGTGCGTCGCGTTGCGAACAAAGGCCACCTCGGCCACATCCCGTGCACCAAGATGGGCAGCCAGGCCACGCCGTGCCCGAGCAATGGTCTGCGAGACCGCCGTGCCCAACCGATGCACGCTGCGTCCGCCGCAGGCAGGTCGTTCGGTGTAATACGCGGTCACCGCATCGATGACGGACTGGGGCTTGAGGGTCACACACGCGTTGTCCAAGTACGCCGGCGCGTGGTCTCCGCGAAGCAGTGGGAAATCGTCCCGGAGGTGCTGCATGATTTACCACACCTCGGGTCCGCTCAAGAATTCGGCGATGGGCGTGTTGACGCCACAGCCAACACAGGTCAACCGTGACGGCAATGGACGCTCGCAGAAGGTGCACGAGGTTCCTGTTGGCCCCCACCCCTTGCAACCCGACGCCAGGCATCGCTGTTCCACGGTGTGTTCGGTGGTCGTTCGCAAGTCCTCACTTCGCAATCCGCATGATGGGCAGTCGAGCCGCATCGCATCGAGAGCAGGCTCGTTGCTGCTGAGCAGGTCTGCATCTGCAAAGCGTGCTGCTCGGGTGCGAACGGTGGCGCCCGTTCCAAGCATGCGTTGAGGGAACCAGGCCACAACGAGCATGGCGCCAACGATGATCGGTGCGGTGATCACATGCAGCGTCAGCACACCCCAGCGCTCTGCATGCCGCTCCGCCACAAAATGCGCCCCGCTCCAAGCGTTGAGGCTCACGAGCGCGAACCACAGCACAAAGAGTGCACCCCAACCATACAGCGAGTGCTCCTCCATTTCAGCGGACATCCGTCGCACGTCTTCATGCACGTGAAATTCCTCCACGTGCATGTCCCGGGTCTCACGCACGGCCGTGCCGAGCATGTACAGCATAAACACGGCCACGATGGTCAGCAAGGACCCTGTCGAGAGTTGAGACAACGCCACGTCAAGAGGGAAATTTGCGTTTTCAATGTGAAACAGGAGTTGAGCACCCATCATCAGGCCCCAGCACACAAACATCGTGAGCACGTGGACGCGCATGACCGGAAACGACGTCCACAGACGAACCACGAACCAGCCCCACATTGCCATGCTCAGCAAGGTTTGGACATAGGCTGCTCCTGAAACCGTCGTCATGCCGACAAGGTCAGGCCGTCCGCCTCCGAGCACCTCTGGGCTGAGGGCGCCGAGCAGGAAGGCCACAGTGCCGATGAGGGCCGTGAGGGCGCCGTCCTTGCGCTCCTCGAGCGTCGACAAGCGGGCGATGAAGGTCCACTCCTTGCGAACCCGCTCAAAGCGGTCTGCAAAGGGGACGGGTGCCTTCACCAAGGGTTGCAGGGCGATGTCGGAGAGGCGCAGTCGAAGGTCGGTGTGCTCGGTTTCGGGGCTGGTCACACCGGCCACCTCGCTCACCATGTTTTCTCCTCGGTGCCGACCCTTTGAGGGCTTTCCCCTCCTCGCCTCGCGAAGGGTGAGCGTTAAACCTTGGAGGCCTCACGTCGACTCAGGCCGAGATCGCATAGCCCGGTAGTGCGCGTGACTGGAAATCACGTGGGTCCGTCCCTCGGGAGTTCAAATCTCCCTCTCGGCGCCTTTCATTCTCCCTTACCTGCAGTGCAGTCCGTCACCCATTGCGGCGATGGCTGCAATGCGTTTGGCACCACTTCAAGCGTGTTCACAGGGGTTCCGTCGGACCACGTCCCCATCGGCGACAGGAGATCCACGTCAACCAAGTGTGCATGAGCAAACGACGCCGTGGAGGTGTCGTTTCGCATCATGGCCACCAACCAATCTGCTTGCATGTCGGCCCTCCGGTAGATGGCCTGATCGGCCAACGCATCGTGGACGGCGCTTGCAGCGAGGTAGTGCGACGCCACGAGCGGAGGAAACCCATGGCGGTCCGAGCGGACCTTCACCAACATCACGTCGTCAACTTGGGCCTCCGTGACCAGGCGTCCTGCATGGCCAACGCCATGGCACCAGCCCACGGATGTGTCGTCCTCGGCCACAACAACGTGCGCCACCGTTGTTCCATTGAAGGGCTGCAACGGTAGCGCGACGGTTGGGTCGATGCTGTGCGCGTACGGCTGCTCAAGGTCAACGACCACCGCCGTCGTGCCCCAATTCCACGCCTGCAAACTCGGCAAGAGCATCATCGCAATGCCTGCCCCGAGGCTGTGACCACCGACCCACAACACATCCCGTCGCACATCAAGGGGAAGCGTCGGCAACACGTCCGTGTTGACGACCTCGAGTGCGCTGTTCATGGCCAACATCCGAAGGCCATGTTGTGGATGGTCGGAGGTGCCGGGGCCTTCGGTCGGCTCCCAATCGGTGGGCACGCCGAGGGCGTCAAGGGCCGAAGGATAGGCGATTTGAATCACAACCATGCCCTTGGCCGCCAGTTGTTGTGACCAATCCCGGTATTCGTCGGCAAGCGGGTAACCAAAGCCATGCAGGAGCAAGGCCAACGGGGCTTCCGTGACGTTCGACGGAAGCTCCGGAATGCGCACCGTCAGCGTGCTGACCGTCGCCGTTTCCTCATCGCCCGTCATGGCGTCAAGCACCCGTTGGGGGAGCGGGTAATCGAACACTGCTTCCGTGGTGTCAAACGGCCCTGGGGCGGCTCCGTACCCGTAGGCGGGGGCCTGTGGTGGCGATGGCGCAACCCCAATCATGGCGGGCAGTGCGGGTGCGACGGCCAACAAACCGACCGCGAAGACGCACACAGATGCGGCGATCGCGTCCTTGTGGCGTTGGGCGACGCCGTCTCCGGCGTGGACCAATGCGGGCATCAACCAACCGACGTACGCGGCCGGGGCGAGCAGAAAGGCGCCTCGAAAATAGGCCACGTCGAGGAGGAGGTGGGTGAGGAGCATTCCTCCACCGACGCCGGTGAATCCCCATGCCCCGCATCGACGAAACCTTCCTGTGGACCGACGCAGCACCATACCGACAAGCAGACCGATGAACAGCACACCTAGAACGTAGGACGGATGTTCTCGAAGGGCAAATTCGTCCCGTAGGGTTCGAACCGCAGCAGGCCAGAACGCGTCCACAAGCGACGCGCCGCCGAGGAGCCGAGCGAGCGTTGGTCCGAGGGCAACCAGCAAACCGGTACCAAGCGCAACGAGGCCGTCTACGCCGATGAGCGTCTCGTCCTGCCCCTCGGAAGATGCCTCCACACCTTGCCTGTTGCCTTGCCGCTCTTCAACCATCGTTCCGATGCGAAGGGTCCTCGCGAAGCGGTTATATCCGGAGGTCAGGTGGACCGGCCACTGCCACCGTGGCTTAGCGGTATAGCATCTCATTGGTAATGAGAAGGTCGCGAGTTCGATTCTCGCCGGTGGCTCCTCCCTCCCAAAGCACCACCTTCACCAACGTGCGTGCTCAAAGTATAAGCCTCGTTTCCTGTGAAAGGGAGCCGGAGGTTCGCCTCCAGATGGGATGCACAATGCAGGAGCGAGAGCAGGACAACGATTTGAAACGCCGAGTAAAGGACCTCCAAGGGCAGGTTGACGATTTGAGGGACCTGGTAAACACCCTCCTCAGCGTGATCTGTGAGGAACCCGACGGTGAGCACAGCGGAGCAGCCCCTGCCCTCGTCGGTGGCCCCCAAACCGCATACTGCATGTGAGTCAGCCTTTGACGACCACCTTCGGCGTCAGCCGGGCCACCGGACGCGCCAGTCCAGCGGCAACGGTGACGTCAACAACGTCATCCACGGCTTTGTAGGCCTCCGGGGCCTCTTCGCCAAGGCTTCGGTCGGAACCGTGCTTGAGATGCACGCCAGAAGCGAGAAGGTTGGCCTTGAGCGCATCAACATCAACGCGCTCACGCGCAGCATGCCTCGATAGCGTCCGGCCTGCGCCATGGCATGAGGAGCCGAATGCGCTGTTCATCCTACCTGGGCCTGCAAGTAGCCACGACCCTGTGCCCATGTCACCGGGCACCAACACCGGCTGGCCGGTTGGGGCGTAGCGCTTGGTCAATTCATCGTGGCCAGCAGGAAACGCTCGCGTTGCTCCTTTTCTGTGCACGCAGCAGGTGCACCGACGTCCATCGACAACGTGCTGTTCATCTTTGGCGATGTTATGAGCGACGTCGTACACGGTGGCGGCTTCAATGGGCGTGCCGATGTGTGCTTCGAGGCCATCAAGAAGCCGCTGTGCCAAGACAGCCCGGTTGGCGAAGGCATAGTTGGCCGCAGCCCCCATGGCGCCGATGTAGGCTTCACCGTCGGGGTGGTGGCGTGGGGCCGCAGCAAGTTGCCGGTCCGGTATCCACCAGCCGTGCGCCTCGCTCCACCACCCGCCGTCTCGTTCCACGTACTGGCGTTCAAGGTGCCGGACGTGATCGGTGCACACTTGGTGGCCAAGACCTCGGCTCCCTGAATGAATCATGGCCACCAGTTGCCCTTCCTCAACACCCCAGGCCCGCGCTGCATCTGGTTCGAGCACGTGTTCAACCCGCTGAAGTTCTGCGAAGTGGTTGCCGCTTCCAAGCGTTCCAAGGCTGGATAAGCCGCGGGCGCGCGCGCGTTCCGACACCAAGGTGGGGTCACCAGCAAGACGGCCATGCGATTCAAGGTGGGCGACGTTGTCCACAAACCCAAGACCGAGGTCGGCTGCAGCACTCGCCCCTTCGGAAAGGATGGCCTCAAGACCACGTGCATCGAGGTCCACGCCACCGCCGCCGGAGGTTCCAGCGGGGAGTCGGCCTCCAAGACGCCGTGCGAGCCGTGCGGGGTCGGGCAGGTCGTCGGCCATGAGGTCCAACGCGAGCATGCGGACGCCACAATTGATGTCGAATCCGACGGCTCCCGGGCTCACGCCTCCTCCCAGTTCGCCCGCGTCGTGGTCGGTGGCGAGGACGCCCCCGATGGGAAGCCCGTACCCAAAATGGTGGTCGGCCATCGCCCACACGCGGCCCACAGCACCTGGCATGCATGCAGCGTTGACCAATTGCTCTGGTGCACGTTGGTCACCTCCAATCAACGCATCCGGGTCCCTCGTCACGACGGCTGCATCCGTCAGCATCCTGCCATGTTTGCGGATCCCGACCATGCCGGGGCCAAGGGTCTCGAGGTGGTCCATCCACCCCTGCATGGGTGGAGCAGGTGGAACGTCCACTTCACGCTTCTCGTTGCCGCAGGGTGGGAGGCTTGAAGGAGGTCAGCATGGAGGCCCGTCCGGGTGAAGTCATGGACGGGCTCGACCTTCAGGTCCTGCGTGACCGCGGGTACGAACGCAAGATCTGCCGAGTCTCAGGCTTGCCGTTTTGGTCCCCTGACGCCGAACGTACGACCAGCGGCGATACCGTTGAAGACGAATACACCTTCATCGGCCAGCCGATCATTCAAGGCTGGTCCGAACGCGGCTTGGCGTTGAAGAACCGCATGCGAGAAGCCTTCCTTTCAGCGTTCGAAGCAAACGGGCATACCCGGGTGGATCCGTACCCCGTGCTCGCGAGGTGGCGGGACGACATTCACCTCACCATCGCCTCCATCGCCGACTTCCAACCGCACGTCACCAGCGGCCTGGCCGAGCCACCAGCGAACCCGTTGACCATTTCTCAACCCTGCATTCGCCTCACGGACGTCGATGCTGTGGGTCGCTCTGGACGGCACCTGACCACGTTTGAGATGATGGCCCATCACGTGTTCAACCGACCAGACGACGATGACGAACACTACTGGATCGAACGTTGCGTCGAACTCTGCCATGAATTGCTCACCGTAACGTTCGGCATCGATGCCAACGAAGTGACCTATGTCGAAAATCCATGGAGCGGGGGCGGCAACGCCGGGGCTGCGGTGGAAGTCATCGTGGGTGGACTTGAGCTCGCTACCTTGGTGTTCATGGACCTCGAGGAGCATCCTGACGGGGACGTCGAAATCAAAGGGGTCCGATACAGAACGATGCCCCTTCAGATCATTGACACGGGCTACGGACTGGAGCGTTTTTGCTGGGCAGCAGCAGGCACCCCGACGATTTACGAGGCCATTTACCCCGAGAGCGTTGCTTGGCTGAAGGACCTGTCATCGTTCCAAAAGGTCCTGGCACGCCACGATGGAGTCGATGTGGACCGGCTCCTCGGGGAATTAAGCCGCCTGAACGGCATCATGAACATCGAGGCCGGTGTTGACGCGGATGCCTTGCGCACCGTGCTCCTGTCACGGCTTGCGGAGCGTGGGGTTTCCGTGACCGCAGAACTGCTTCGTGACGTGACCGAACCGTTGTCAAGGATCTATGCCATCCCTGACCACCTTCACGCGCTGGCCCACATGCTTGGCGATGGGCTCGTCCCCTCCAACGCGAAAGACGGTTACCTTGCGAGGATGCTCGCACGAAGGGTGCTGCGCATGCGCGATGACCTCGGGTTGAAGGTCACGTTGCCTGACCTCATGGCGCACCACATCGATCACCATCTTGCAGACCGACGCATGAAGCAAACGAGGGAGGGCTTGCTCCACATCCTCGCGCTGGAAGAAGCAAGGTACGGCGAAATGATGAGGAAATCCGAACGGATTGTTCGAAAAGCCATCGCGGACCTCAGCGAGGAAGCGGACAGCGTCAGCGATGACGTTCTGTTTGAATTGGCCGATGTGCACGGCCTCCAACCTGAAATCACGATTGGCGTGGCCCGCGAAGCAGGATGGTCCAACCTGGAACTCCGCGCAGGTTTCGCTGCTGAAATGGCGGAGCGTCACGCTCGCATCGCCAAGGAAGCAGCACGTTCAGATTCGAACGCGGGCTTGATTTCTGCTCTGCCCGACCTTCCTGAGACGATGCCGTTGTACTACGATGACGTCCATCAAGTGGACATGGAAGCCTCCGTGCTGGCGTGCCTTCCTCTGAGCAACGGGGCTGTCGAAGGGGTGACGCATGCGGTGATCCTCGACAAGACATGCTTCTACCCAGAGGGGGGCGGGCAAGAAGGCGATCACGGTCGGTTGACCACGGAGGCCATCGAACGCCGGGTGCTGGACACCCAGAAACAGGGTGGGCTGGTGCTCCACCTTACCGATGGCGCACTCGAAGTTGGTGACCTTGTGACGGGGTCCTTGGACGCCGTTCGCCGGAAGCAATTGATGGACCATCACACGGCCGTCCACATCGTCGGGGGAGCGGCTCGAAGGATCCTCGGTCCTCACGTCTTCCAGGCTGGAGCCAACAAATCCGTGGAAAGTGCTCGGCTCGACATCACCCATCACACGAGGCTCTCGCGGGACGACCTTGACGCAATTGAACACCTTGCCAACGAAGTGCTTGCTCAGGTCCACCGCACGGAAAAGACGGAACTTGAGCGCAAGGAGGCAGACCGGAAATGGGGCTTTGACCTGTACCAAGGTGGGGCCCCCAAGGGCGCAACGGTACGGATCCTCCGCATCGCCGACCACGACGTGCAAGCGTGCGGCGGAACACACCACGACGAGCCCGGACGAATTGGGTCCATCCGCATTGTCCGGTCGACAGCGGTTCAGGACGGCGTGGAGCGCTTGACCATCGTCGCGGGTCAGGCGGCGCTGGCCTTCGCGCGCCAACAAGACGCCCTTCTTCGCCAGGCCTCCGAAGCCCTCAGCGTGACGCCGGAGGACCTCCCCCGTGCGGCTGAACGATTTTTCACCGAATGGAAAGAGCAGCAGAAGCGCATCAAGCAGCAGGACCTCGAAATTGCTCGTCTGCGAACCTCCGGTGGCGGAGGCACGACTGAGGTTGATGGCGTTCGCATGATCGTTCAAGAGGTTGAATCCGACATCAAACAGATGACCACCATGGTCGGTGCCATGACGCGGGACCCGAAGACGCCGACGGTGGCCGTGCTTGGCTCGAAGGACGCGGGCGGGAAATTGTTGGTGGCCGTCACCGAATCCTCGGTGGCCGCAGAACGATACAACGCCGTTGACATCCTCCGCGCCATCGCACCACACATCCGCGGAGGTGGCGGTGGGCGCCCCACCCTCGCACAAGGTGGCGGAAGCCATCCGGACGGACTGGATGACGCATTGAACGAAGCACGAACGTTGCTTGGCCTCTCATGAGCGTTCGACGTGCGTGCGAAGGGCGGTCGCATCGAAATGGGACACGGCCCGCCTCAGGGCCTCTCCAGGCGTGAACCATCCCGCCTCCGCGATTTCGCTTGGTTCAATGGTGACCTCTGGCCTCGTTGCCGACCGAGCGGTGTAGGTGAAGGACAGGAAGGAGAGGCCTCGTTCGTCGAAGACGCGTTGCGTCACCACCGGGGCTGTGTCGGTCAGGTGGATGGAGAGGCCAAATTCCTCCATCGCCTCACGTACGCATCCCGCTGCGGGATGTTCGTCGTGGTCGAGGTAGCCTCCGGGCAACGTCCACATGCCAACAAAGTGACCCCGAGCAACGCGACCCATCAGCACCATCCCATCGGCGTCGGTGACGATCACCTTGGAAACGACGCGGTGGATGGTTCGGTAGACGCTCTCTCGGGCGACGGGATGGACGGCGTTGTCGGAGATCAAGTCGTCCTTCCACGGCCAGTGCGATGGCCATGCGATGGCCGGATAGCCAAAGTCGACACGGACATCAGGGTGGACATCGGTGAGCGACACGGTCCGCTTCGAAGTCCATTCAATGCCCATGGCCGAGAGTTCAACCGGGGTTGGAAACCTCAGGGTCGGCGATTCGATGACCCTTCCTTTCACGGCTTCATGTGGGCCTTCGCCCGAGTCATCAACAAGCAGCACTTTCCCGTCGTGCTCCAAGTGGACCACGTGCTGCGGGTGGTCCATGCCCAACACGTCTCAGGCCTCCGCATGAAGCCTGTGGTCCGTCCAGCGTCACCTTGATGAATCGGTCACACGGGGAACGTTCATGGTTGTCGAACTGCTGCACGGTGATGGTTGGGCCAAGACGTACCTGCTTCACGACGGTGTCGGCACATCGGCGGCGCTGGTCGATCCGGTGTACGATTTTTTGGAGGAGGATTTGGCGATGATCGAGGAACGTGGTCTCAGCCTGACGCATGCGATCGCGACGCACACCCACGCCGACCACATCACGGCCTGTTTCGAGATGAGGGAGCGAACAGGTTGCTCCTACGTGATGTGGAAGGACACGGCGTCCTTGGGTGTCAGCGAACTCGTCGATGAATCGACCGTATGCTTTGTGGGTGACCTTGAACTTCGATTTCATTACGCTCCCGGGCACACGTCCGACTCCATGATCATTGAAACCGATGGCCACATTTTGACCGGCGACTTCCTCTTCACGGGAGCGGGCGGTGTTGGTCGGGACGACCTCCCCAGCGGGCGTGTTGACGTCCACTGGGAGGCCCTGCACGTCCTCGAGCGTTTCCCTGGGTCGGTTGTTGTCTGCACCGGTCACGACCCTCCAGGAACCGAGATGCAAACCCTGGAATGGAACAGGCAGCACAATCCCGTCCTCGGTTTGACCGACCTTGAAGCCTACCGGACGTGGCAGGCAGAAACAAGCGCCCGGCTCGGCGGTGTTTCAAAAATCAAGGTCGCGCTCCCGGCCAACCTCTTTGGGGAACTGCCTTCGGCCATCCCTTGGCTTGACTGAGGTCGAGCGAAGGCCTTTGAGGGGCCGATTCAAGCGCGTGGCATGACCGCTGGTCGGCAGCGCAGTGCTGCCATCCTTCTGCTTGTCCTGCTGCTCGCGATGTCAGCGACGCCGTTCGCTGCCGGCGGCCAAACCTACGGTGACGTGACGGTGATGGACGCTGCACTGCGAGACGCTCTTGCTGAGGGAGAGGCGGGCGATGTTCATCGCGTGATTGTCCAATTCTCGTCACCCCTCGGCGAGGCTGTGGACAAAGTGCTCTCCTCTAGCCTCAAAATCTCGAAACTGGTCAAAGCTAGAGCAAGCTGGCGACAAAAGAACAAGTTCTCCAGGACGCGCGCGCAACCTTGCCTTTTCTAAAGCCTTAGCCAAGGTTTCCGATTGTTCCACCAGAAGATAAGGTTCCAATAGCTTGCTTATTAGGGGACCAGATTTACCTATTGTATACGCTGCTCTGACATTGCAAAAATATCGCTCACAAGGCCCCAAACTCTCTTCCTTTTGTATTCCACCAACAATCCAGTGAATACGTGGGTCCCCACCATTTTTCGCTGGGTCAGGCGGGAAGGAGGCTAATGCATATGCTGAGCTTTCCGAATTAGTAGCCTTGCTATCGTTGACGTAAGTAACCCCATCTTGAACGCCTATCGTTTGCAATCGATGTGGCAAGCCTGGAAAGGATTTCAGGGCTTTTGCAATTTTTTCGTGAGGAATTTTCAGGGCATTTGCTAGACTGATAGCCGCCTTCGCATTCTGTAAATTATGAGGCCCATTAAGAGATGGCCATTCTTCCTGCCTATCTAAACCCATTGCCGATAAATCAAGATCTAATTCATAGGCAATACCATGCGGCTTCAAGGAGTTGGCAGTTTCAAACGAGGAAACAAGATCCGTGGGGAAGAAGGCAATTGAATTGCTAGACTGCATTTCAAACATGCGAATTTTCGAAGCACAGTACTTTTTAAAATCATTGTCATAGCGATCGAGGTGGTCCGGAGTAATGTTCAGCAAAAGGGCTAAGTCACAGTCTAAAGAAACAGTAAGATCTATTTGATAACTTGACAGCTCCAAGACATACACTCCCCCTTCGCCTAGAGGGTCGGCAGACAATATTGGGACTCCGATATTGCCAACTAGCACAGAGGGAATGTTGGCCTCGGACAAGATATGATGCAGAAGCGCAACTGTAGTGGATTTTCCATTGGTCCCCGTCACGCCAACAACCTGATGTGCAGGAAGCTCATCTCTTGCAAGTGAGAAAAGCTCTAAATCGCCAATAATCGGTACG
>JALRLN010000080.1 GCA_023254445.1 Candidatus Poseidoniaceae archaeon
TGGACGCTGGGGGATTTGAACCCCCGGCCTTCTGGTTGCAAACCAGACGCTCTTCCAACTGAGCTAAGCGCCCTTGTCCCGACGGACGGCCTAAGGGATATCATCCCTGCGGAAGGTCAGGCCATGGTGTGAACGCCTCAGGCCCACGCCCACGAGGCGCTGACCACGAGGTGCCACGCGTCGCCGTAGGCTTTGACGTGCGGCACATCGAGGGAAAATCCGCCGTCTATGATCTCGTCAAACACCGGAGGAAGCGCCTCGGCCACGTCCTCGCCCGGACGCTGACCGCGCACCAGCGTCATGCTGATCGGTTTCATGTCGGACGCGAGGTCCATCTGGCGGAGCACCGAGCCGTCGGCAGCGGAACGGACCTCGAGGTGGCCTTGCTCGTACCCGATGCCAACCTCCAAGCCGTCGGCAGCGATGTCCAGGTCCATCATCGTCCCTTCCACGTGCACCTCGAACCGTTCGTCGGTGGCAAGGTCCACCATCCGAAGCCAGCCGTCGCGGCCGGCGCTGACCAAGAGGTCATCCACGTGGGACATCGCGAGCACCTTGCTTCCTGTGACGACGTCCACGGAACGGTCCTCTGCATCGTCGTCGTCGGAGAGGTCGAGGATCAGGGTCACGGGGTCAAGGCCGCCGCACGCCAACCGGGCACCGTCCACGCTGAAGGAGAAGGCGTCCAGAACGGACGCATGGTCGAGCGCGCGCACCACCTCACCGTCCTGCACCCGAAGCACACGCGCCGTGGGTTGGGTTCCGTTCAGGCCTTGCGCGCCCACGGCCAGGAGCGCTCCGTCCGGCGAGAAGTGAAGCGCCGTCACGCGCTTCTCTTGCTCCGATTCGAGCAGCACGCGCCCGTCGAGCAGGTCGTGGACGAACAGGCCGCCCGCCGTCGTTCCGATGGCCAATTGCTCACCCGACGGCGAGAAGGCGAGGGCGGCGACCGGTTCGTCGACCTCGAGATCGCCGAGCAGTTCACCGCTCTCCGACGAGACCACCTTGACCGTCCGGTCAAGTGAACCGCTGGCCACCAAGGCGCCATCCCGTGAACTGCTGAGGGCCGTGCACCAGTTCCGATGCACTGACATGTCGTGCAGCAACGCCCCATTCAGGGCATCCATGATGTGAAGCCGACCTTGCTCGTCGCCCATGGCGACGTGCGTGAAGGTGTGCACCAACAGGTCCTCGTCGATGGGCACATCGATGTCGCACCGACCTGCGTCACCCTGCTGCTTGGTCTCCACCTCGAGCACCTCGAGCGCACGTTCACGAAACCGTTCAACAAGATGGTCGATGCGCCCCTGACGGTCCGCCGTGGCTTCGATGTGTGCGCGCCGGTCGGCGTCGGAGGCTTCCTCTCGCCGGGCCTGTTGGAGGCTGCGAAGGCGAGCAAATTCGCTTTCAACGAACTCTTTCTTCTTCTCCGAACCGCCCCGCAAGAACCCGAAGAGGGAACGCTTTGGAGGTGCGTCCTCGCCGTCCTCCGCCATGCTGACCGGTGGCGCCTCAGAGCGATTCGGCATCAAGGCGTCGGTTCCTTCCGAAGTCGAGCATCAGCACGTCACGTGCAACGGATTCCACCCCCGCATGCAGGCACGGCACCGCCGACCAAGCATCTGGAAGTGACCCGGTTGGCCCGTGCGCTCGGAGGGCGCCACCCGCACCCACCAGGCGCTCCGCGACGGTCGCTCCGTTGCAGAGCGGAAGGCCCACCCACAGGGTGTGGCCGGGGGCGTCGCGAAGGTGCGCGGCCATGCCGTCCACGGCCCACCACGGGCCGCGCTCGTCGTCGCCATGGCTCACGACCACCTCATCGGGAAGGATGGCGTCGTCGCTGGGCCCGTGACCAAGGTGGATCCAGTAACTTGGTGCGCGACCGTTCACAAGGAGCCCTTCGCCCTGAGGATCGAGCACGGGACGGTGCACGACGTTGAGGGAGCGCTCTTCGAAGGGGGTGCTACGGTCTCCGAACATGTGCCGCATGCAGCGAATCAGGCCAACGTAGCCGTGCACACGCCGGGCGAGGCCTTCCATGAGGAGCACCTCATCCCCACCGTAGCGCTCCCCGCCCGGCTGGAGGGCGTTGGGCTGCATCCCGGTGATCAGCAGGGTTCCGTCGAGGGTTTCGGGAAGGTGGTCTGGCAACGGCGGCGCGCTCATCCAGAGCAAGGCTGCACGACCCAATTTGAACCGGCGTTGCGGTCAAGCAAGGTCGATGGTGGCGTCACGGTCCGGACCGACACCGACGCTGCTCACCGGAACACCAAGCAGCGCTTCCAACCGTTGCACGTAGGCCTGCGCTGCCGAGGGGAGGGCCGAGAGGCCAAGCCCCTCGGCGTTGGCCTTCGTCGCAAGACCGAGCCATTCGCCGGTGGACATCGCTGGGAATCCGGGCATGTCGAGGTAGACCGGCTCGCAGCGCGCCAAGGCGGAGGCACTCGAAGGGAGTTCGGTGATCTCCTGCCCGTCGAGGCGGTACCCGACGCAGATGCGAAGCACGTCAAGTCCACCGAGGACGTCGAGTTTGGTCAAGGCGAGTGACGTGAATCCGTTGACCCGCTGCGCATGCCGCATCACCACGGCGTCGAACCATCCGCAGCGACGCTTTCTGCCGGTCGTCGTGCCGAACTCGTGGCCGACCGTCCCAAGGTGCTCACCGACGTCGTCGTTGAGTTCGGTTGGCATGGCGCCGTGCCCGACGCGGGTGATGTATGCCTTCGTGATGCCGATGACCTCGTCCACGTGCCCCGGATGAATGCCGGCACCATGGGTGGCGTTGCCGCGGGAGGTGACGGACGAGGTAACGAAGGGGTAGGTGCCCTGGTCGATGTCAAGCAAACACCCTTGCGCACCCTCAAGGATGACGCGCTCCCCAAGACCGAGGGCGTGGTCGATCATCACGCCGGTGTTGGTGATGCACATGCCGAAGGTGTCGAGCACCCACCGGAGGTCGGCCTCGAGGTCCCGCTCCCCAATGCGTTCGTCGATGCCCGCTGCGGCCAGCGACGACGACATCCGCGAGGCGATGGCTTCCAGCGCTTCACGGTCGGCAAGCACTTCGGAGAGGTCACCGAAGCGAAGGCCGACGCGGTTGATTTTGTCGGCGTAGGTCGGACCGATGCCCCGACCGGTCGTCCCAATCTTCGTGTCCAATCCGTCGAGCAGCCGATGGTAGCGAAGGATGACGTGCGCTCGTTCGGAGACGTAGAGCCGCGCCCCTCGCACCTCCTCTCCTGTCTCCGAGGACCAGCCGTTCAGTTCGTTGTCAAGCACCCACGGGTCGATGACCATGCCGTCGCCCAAGACGAGTCGGCAATCAGACCGGGTGATGCCGGACGGCAGGAGGTGGAATTTGAGCACGCGCTCGCCGAGCACCACGGTATGGCCTGCGTTGTTGCCACCTTGGAACCGAGCAACGAGGGTGGCTTCCTCAGCGAGGCGGTCCACGAGCTTTCCTTTTCCTTCGTCGCCCCACTGTGCGCCCAGCACCACGGTCGCAGGCATGGCTCTCCCGGTCCGTGCTGCCAAGCCTGAGCACCATCAACCTGCCCATGATGACGACGGCCTCCCGCGTTCACCCGGCCGTCGCTGATTCAAATAGGTCGGAGGGTGCTTTAACGGTGTAGCAAGAGCACCACATACGCACTCATTGGCTTTGAGCACGCTGAAATGGAACAATCATGACGAACGCACATTCATATACTCTGGAAACCAAGTAGTAAACAAGGAGTTGAGAAGATGGAACGTGAAGCAGACGCGAAGACCTCCGTACGCCGAACCGTTGCAGGCCACACCACGCCGTGCGACGACTGTGGCGCCGTTGACTGGGACATGGACACCACCCGTGGCGAAGTGGTCTGCAGCATGTGCGGCCTGGTGGCCGAAGAGAACCTGATCGACCCAGGTGCGGAATGGACGAACAGCGACCGCGGCGAGGACCGTGCGCGAACCGGCGCCCCGGTGACGAACCGACTGGCGGACCGTGGCCTCAACACCAGCATCGACGCCCGCGACCTGACCTCCGGCGGGGCCTCCACCCACGGCATGAGCGCCCAGGCCCGAAGGGATTGGCGTCGACGTCGGGTCATCGACGAACGCTCCAAGACCCGTCGTTCCCGGGAGCGGAACCTCGTGAAGGCCAACCAGTTCATCCGCGACAAGTCCGGCCTGCCCATCCCCATTCAGGAGGAAGTGGCGAGGATCTACCGCATCCTTTCCTCGAAAGGCTTCGTTACGGGCCGGTCCATCGCTGGCGTGACGGCCGCCTGCACCTACCTCGTGGCCCGCGAGGAGCGGCTACCCCGGCAGATTCCGGAACTCTGCGAGAGCTTCGGTGTTGACGAGAAGGAACTCTCACGGCTCATCCGAAAGGCGTCCCGTGAACTGAACCTGCACCGCGTCAGCGGACCGGACCAGTACTTCGACCGCTTCCTCAGCGACCTCGGCCTTCCTCCCGCCTTCCGCCTCGAGGTGGACGCGATGTGGAACCGCATCGCGCCACACGAGGAAGTCTGGCAGGGCAAGAAGCCGATGGGCATCGCTGCCGCCATCATCTACCGTGCTTCCCAAGCCTCGGAGACGCCAAGGACGCAGTCCGAGATTTGCAGCATCGCGAACGTGTCGGAAGTGACCCTCCGGGGATTGGTCAAGACCATCGAAGAGACGATGCTCTTGCTTGACCGACTTGAGGAGCGCACGTGAGGACGTCCGAACCTTCTTGAGCGGCCCCCGCGACCCTGAATCATGGGATTCAAGGCCCGTGACCGTGCACGCCGTAAGGAGAGCGGGGACGACAAGGCGTCGACCAAGGCCAAGGAAGGGATCGAAGCCTGCGGCGTGAACGGCTGTGAGGGCTGGTCCGACGCGTCGATGGGGGGACGGTCCATCTCCGTGAACGACGCGGAAGACATGTGGGGCAAGGGCTACACAGCCCGCAAGAACCGCGTTCGGATCTGCAAATCGTGTTACAGGTCTTGGAAGAAAAGCAACAAGCAGGACGACCACCATTACTGAGGACCAGATTCACTTTCAGCGACCCCCATTCGACAGGAATGAGGACCCTCGGCGGACAGTTCCTTCGTATGCACAGCAAACAGGTTGTCCGCTCCCTGATTTACGGGCGAACCACCGTCGTCGCGTACGCCGATGGCCACGTGACGGTTCGGACCCCACCCCAGCGTGAACGAAGAACCAACATCGCCTCAACGCCAAGCGTCCTTCTGACGATGGTGGGCCCCGATGGACAGGACCTCCTGCTCGTTGGTGATGGGCATGGCCGCGTCCATGTGTTCGATCTCAACTCCACGTCGATGGTGCAACGGTTGGACGTCGAAGCAGGACGGGTGCGCTCGCTCTCCCCGTGCCCCACCGAGCATGGCGATGCAGTGGTTGGCAGCAGCGACGGCAGCGTCGCGCTGCTCGACATCGCGAACGCACGCATCGTGCACCTGGCCAGGCTTGACGGCCCGGTGTCCAGCCTTCACGCAGAGGACGGAGGGCTAACGGCGACGGTTCGTGGGGCAAGGGTGATGCTTGACTGGCAAGGCGGTGAACTGTCCCGCTCAGAGCCCGAACCCTTCACGCGAAGTTTCCCACGTCGTCGGAGCACCCTCATCGCGGGCCTGGACGGCACAAGGTACCTCGCCGCATGAGGACGTGCTCAGCGCTCCTCGGACTCCCGTTCCTCGAGCGGCCATGGCGACAATGGCGTCATCCACAGGGCTGAGGGGGCAGGACGCGGCCAACCGCGGGGACGGCGGCCCTCGTCGTCGAGCATGCTCACCACGTGGGCGATGTGCCTGTCCAACACCTCGGCCACGTGCGCACGCCCTCGAATGGCTGGCCCTCGCATGGGCACCACGGCTTCGAGGTGCAGGTCACGAAGGCGCATCAGGCTTGAGCGATGATCCAGCAACGACGCACCAGGGAGGTCCAGCCTTGCCGGCAGATCAGCACGGGGGAGAACTCCACCGACCACGGCAATGGAACGGTCATCGACGATGTAGCCCATCGCTTCTGGCGCGTGTCCCGGCAAGGCAAGGGCCTGCACTCCTCCATCGCCGAGGGCGAACACGTCCCCGTCTGCGATCGCCTGTGCACGCACCGGTGGCATGTCGGAGTCGTACCTGTTGGCCCACGTGGAAAAGAAGTCACCCGTTTCCAAGGCAGAAACCCCGTCGTTCCCAACCCACGTGGTGACCTCCGGCCATTGCTCCACAAGGTGGGCCGCTCCGCCGGCGAAGGGGAAGCGACGGCTGGTCAAGAGCAGGTGTTCCGGAGAGGGCCCATCATCCAGAACGCCGAGGATGCGCTCCACCTGCAACTGCTGGTACCACGACGTCCCCGCGTCGATGACCAACGAGGACCCTTCACCCACCACGACGACGCAATTGGCATCGTGGTGGATGCC
>JALRLN010000081.1 GCA_023254445.1 Candidatus Poseidoniaceae archaeon
CGCGACGCACCGCCTCTTCACCTTCAACGCCACGACGGGCCTTGCCTGGTCCTTGACCAGTTCAATTCCCGTCTTTGCACTGGGCATGGTCGGTTCAAGCACGACGTTCGGGATCTTGGTGGACCACAGTTCCGCTCCGTTGGCGGTGCTCACGGTCGTCAACGTCGGGGCGTGGGGCGTCGTCCTGTGGGCGCTGAACCGCACGGTTGTGTTCGCGCACGGTACGCCAGACGGTTCGCTTCAGGACGAGTAAGACTCGCCTTCGGAAGGGAAGTCGCCGGAGCGCACATCGTCGCAGTAGGACCGGACGGCACCGTCAATCGCTCCGGCCAGGTCCAGGTATCGACGAAGGAAGCGCGGTGAGAAATCTTGGGTGATGCCAAGCATGTCGTGCAGAACCAGCACCTGCCCATCGACGTCAGGCCCGGCCCCAATGCCGATGACCGGGATGGACAGTTCAGAGGCAACCTTCGCGGCAAGGTCGCGAGGGATTTTTTCAAGCACCAAGGCGAAGCAGCCTGCTTCTTCCAGAAGACGGGCATCGTTGAGCAATTTTTCCGCCTCTTCCTCCTCCTTGGCGCGCACCGTGTAGGTGCCGAACTTGTAGATGGACTGCGGCGTGAGGCCAAGGTGGCCCATCACGGGGATGCCCGCCGTAAGGATGCGCTTGATGCTCTCCACCACCTCCGAGCCCCCTTCGAGCTTGACGGCGTGCGCCTCCGCTTCCTTCATGATGCGGATGGAGGATTCCAGCGCTTGCCTTGAATTCCCTTGGTAGGTGCCGAAGGGGAGGTCGACCACGATCAGCGCACGGTCGACCGCCCGCTGGACGCACTGGGCGTGGTAGATCATCTGGTCGAGGGTGATCGGCACCGTCGTGACCTGTCCGGCCATCACGTTGGAGGCGGAATCGCCGACAAGGATGACGTCCACACCGCCGCCGTCGACAAGACGAGCCAGGGAATAATCGTACGCGGTGAGCATGGTGATGCGCTCCCCGGCGCGCTTCATCTCCTGCAGCGTGTGGGTTGTGACCTTGCGCGCCTCGGCGTGAACGGACATCGTGCTCTCACCCGAGGCAGCGTGGAAGCGGTTGACCTTCAAGGCACCCGTTGCCTCATTCGTCGGCCACACAGATGTTCACGGCCTCGGAAAAGAAGCCGAGGCTCCACATGCCCCCTTCCCGGCCAACGCCAGATTGCTTCACCCCGCCGAACGGAACGCGGAGGTCGCGGTGGAGCCAGGTGTTGACCCACACCATGCCGGTGTCCATGCGTTCAGCGAAGCGGCGGCCTCGCTCGGCGTCCGCGGTCCATACCGAGCCTGCGAGGCCGTATTCGGTGCCGTTGGCCACGGCGAGAGCCTCCTCTTCGGTGCTGTACCCGTGCACGGTCACGACGGGGCCAAAGATCTCCTCCGTCGCGCAGCGGCTGGTTGGCGGCAGTCCGGCGACGACGGCCGGGCTCAGGTGGAAACCGGGGCCTTCCCCGCGTTCGCCGCCGGTGAGCACGGTGCCTCCTTCCTCGACGGCGAGGCGGAGGTAGCCTTCGACCTTCGCCCGGTGCGCTTCTGAGATGACCGGGCCAATGGGGAAGCGTTGCACCGCATCGACGAAGCGAGGCAGGAAGTCGTCCATCATCGAGGTGGGGACCAGCACGCGCGAACCGCACAGGCAGATTTGTCCGGAATTGAGGAAGCCGCTGCGCACGACCCCGGGAACGACGGCGTCAAGGTCGGCGTCGTCGAGCAAGACCGTTGCGTTTTTTCCGCCGAGTTCGAGGCTGAGTTTCTTGAACATCGGCGCCGCTGTCGCAGCCACAATGCGTCCCGTGGCGGTTCCGCCGGTGAAGGAGATGGCCGGCACCTCAGGGTGCTCGACGAGGGCTTGACCAACTTCGGGTCCAAGTCCGTGAAGGACGTTGACCAGCCCGCCATCGAGGCCGGATTCGCGAGCGAGTTCACTGAAGCGGTGGGCGGTCAGGGGGGTCAGTTCCGAAGGTTTCGCGATGATGGCGTTGCCCATCAGGAGGGCCGGGGCCACCTTCCAGGTCAAGAGGTACAGGGGCAGGTTCCACGGGGAGATGAGGCCGACGATCCCAATGGGCTTGCGCAGGACGTGGTTGGTCGCGTCGTCCATCCGGAACACTTCGGGGGACTGGGACCGGCCGAACTCGGCGAAGAATCGGAAATTACGGATGCAGCGGTCAATGTCCACGTGACGCGCGACGTCCCACGGCTTGCCGGTGTCGAGCGCCTCGAGGTGGGCGAGTTCGTCGGCCGCGGCCTCCATCGTGTCCGCCAACCGGTCCAGCGCGTCGGCCCGTTCATGCAGGCTCAGGGCGGCCCATGCCGGTTGGGCGGCCTGCGCGGCTGCCACCGCCTGCTCGACGTCTTCGGCCCCCGAACGGGGAATCGTGGCGACGACCGTGCCGTCGGTTGGCCCAACGTCGTCGATGCGCAGGCCGCAGGCCGCGTCAACGTAGGTGGTTCCGATGGCGTTTCGGACGTGGATTGGGTCCATGTTCAGACCTCCACGTCGTACAGCCAGCGGTCCGTGTCCGGGTCCCATTCGTCCCACGTCGGCACGCTGTCGAGCCGATCGAGCAAGCCGGGCGGAACGATACCGGGAACGACGAAGGCCTTCTGTCGATGCAACGGGTACGGGTTTCGCAGTTCGATGCCAAGCACGCCGAGGATCGCCCGTGCAACATACCACGTGGCTTGTGCGTTCCATCCGTGGGCGATCTTCACGACCACGCCAAGTCCTTCCGGCCAGTCTGGATGGGCGATGGCCAAACCCAGCAAGCCATCGGCGCCCTCCTTGGCGATGACCTCGCCCTCGCCGGCCTTGATGATGGTCGAATCGAGGCGGTTGAAGCCGCCCACGAGGTCAGGATGACGGCACATGGCCTCCCAAATCCAGTCGGCGTGCCGGTCCGTGACCAGCCCAGCATAGATCGTTGCCAGTTCCGCCACGGTGTTCGACACCGTTGGCAGGCCGCATCCGTCCTTCGCCACGCGCAGGGGGCTCCACCCCTCGCCGAGGAACCGGCGCAGTTGGGCCATGTAGGCGTGGAACACCTCGTGGGAGGGCAAGGTGTAGCCAGCGCGGTTCCACCCCTTTCCGCGGCAGCCGCGCAAGATGGCCGCGTGCTCGCCGGAGCAGGTGTGGTACCAGCGACGTGGACGACGGACCTGCCGACCGAATTGAATGAGCGGCACATCAAGGGGCGTCAGCATTAGCGGCCACTCGGACTCGTTCAGCAGGGACTGTGCCGCAGCGACGTGTTCCGTGTCCCCGTTGTGGCTGGCCACGGCAATGGCCTTCTGTTCCCACGAACAGTCCGCGAGTTCGTCAACGAAGGCCTTGAGCATGAAGGGTTTCATCATCGAGCGGCCGTAACAGAGCACGTTGCCGCCAAAGGAGTGGATCACCTCGCCTCCGTGTGCCCAGGCGACGGCACCGTGAATCGTCGTTTCTGAAACGCCGTTCCGGCGGTAGTCCACCAAGGGTTCCCATTCGACGTCTCGACCTGTCGGGACGCCATCGACGCGCTCGCCGAGGGGTGAGGTCGGGTACAGTTTGGAGCCGGGCAAGCCCGGGGCGACGGCCGAACCGTCCGCGCTCACGCCGTTCCCTCCGAAAGCGCACGCTCGACCAAGGGGACGACGCCTTCCATGTAGGCGCGCATGTTTCGCTTGACACGCTCGTTGTCATGGTTGAAGAAATCAAACCACGCCATGATTCGGTCCTCTGGGTGGAACCGGTGCAGCATCTGTTGGGCCACGTCCTGAACGTTGCCGACCAGCGCGTTGTTGGTCGCTCGTTCGACCTTGCTCGGGTCAAGGGTGCCCTCAAGGGCGGTCCAATACGCGGCCAGGGCCGCTTCGGCTTCGCGCTTCGCCGCTTCTCGTTGCTCCTCGGCCGTCAACCCCTCCTCGTCGTTCACGAAGACAAACACCGTGCGCGGCATGTGGCCTCTCTCCCACGGGCCACCGTCCGGATGGAAGCATGCGCTCATGCGCTCATGCGTCGCGTCGATCACGTCAGGTGCCGTGATGGAGAGGTTGAACACCCGAACGGGCAGGTGCGTGTTCAGTTCGACCTGAGCCTTCGGGTCGTGGGTGCCCGCCACCAAAATGAGCCGCTCAAGAGGGGCTTCCTTTGGGACAATGCGCACCTCCTCAAAGGCATAGCGAGGGGCGATGGGGATCGCATCCATTGCCGCCTCGCTTCCGTCGCGGTCCATGGCTGCGGCCTGCACGGCCTGCCAGTCCTCATCGCTGCGGAAGAGGTCCCGCGTGAGCACGGTCGGGCGAGCGGTGGCCTCGCTGACCACGTCCCCACGAAGCAAGCGAAGGAAGATGGACGCCGCTTCAAGGAAGATCTGCCCCCGCAACGCGGGCCACGACGCGGCTTCGACCTCGTCCCGTGGCACGATGCCGTACGGGCGGGCCATGAATTCGAAACGTCCCGATGCGAAGCCGATGTGCAAGCGCCGCGTCCCCCCTCGGTCGATGCGTTCGAGGTGCGTGAGGGTGTTGGCAATGCGCTCTGCTTGGGCGATGGGGCCACCCGCCGCGAAGATCGACAAAACCGCGCTTCCGAGGTCAATCCTTGACGTGCATCGGAAGGATTCGAGGGCCAGTTGTGGGAAGTCGGTGCAGAGCCCCACTTCGCCAGGCCAGTGTGGGACGACAGGCTTGGCGTTCGATTTCTGGGTCTCGGTGGAGAGGTGGGCTTGGGCCACCCATGCTACGCCGAAGCCAAGTTCGTCGGCCAAGCGAAGTTGGTCGAAGTAATGGTCGAACATGACCGCCTCGGACGGTACCGCACCGGAGTGGTCCGGCGTGTGTGAGATGGAGAAGAAGATGTCGTGCTCCATCCCCTCACCCGGTTCCGCCACGGTCCTTCGACCTATGAGGTGAACGCCCCGCACCTCAGACTTGGTCGGCCAAGGCCGTCAAGTGCTGAATGCGTTCACGAACAGGTTCCGGAGCCGGCAACCCCGCCGCCATGAAGGCGTGCACCACGTCGGAGAGCTGGAGCATGGCGGTCGACCAATCTTCGGCAATTTCAGCAAGGTCGGCCAACCCCCACCCTGCAACGAGTTGACCGGACAGGTCCTGGAGGTCCTTGGCCAACTCGTAGGACCGCTTCAGGTGGTCGCTGGCGATGTCAACCTCCCCGATGGTGGCGTGCACGTGGGCAAGGTCGGCCAAGGCTTCCATCACGCCTTCGTCATCTCCGAGCCGCTCGAGCAACCCAAGGCGTTCGGTCTCGGTGGCGATGGCATCGTCCACGCGATCCAGCGCCTTTTCACACGCCGCTCGAGCCGCGAGGCCATACACGGTGCCTTCCTCGTCGCCCACCGACTGCCGGTGTCGAAGGGAGCGGCCGAGGACCGCGTGGGCCTCGTTGTGCGCTTCTTGGGCATGCAGCAGCAGGGCCCCGTGGTGAAAGGCCGCCGCGGCGAGCCGTGCTCCGCCCTCCATCGCTTCGGCGTCCGTTCCGAGGGCCATGAGGGCGTCCACGTCGGCGTCTCGGCCACGTCGGAGGTGCTCCAACTGGACCCACCCTTCCTCGATCGCGTCGCTTGCCGCAGCATCGGCTTGGTTCAGCAAGCGTTCAACGAGGTCCTCGTGGCCCAGTTCCTCGGCAAGCGGCAACAAGCGAAGCGCAAGGGCCGTGTCAAGATGGTCCATCCCGCCGCCGTCCACCAGTGCCCGAAGCACCTCATCGGCTTGCTCGGGTGTCACCTCGCCGTCCATGCCGCCGCCTCGCGGCGACCCGTTTCAAGCCTCGCTCAGATGGAACGGAGGCGGCCGCCGTCCACGGCGAGGCTGACGCCACGGATGGCGCCTGCAGCCGGCAGGGCGAGGTAGGTGAGTGCGATGGCCGTCTCCATGGGGTGGATGAGGCGGTCGATGGGGACCTGGTCAAGCCATCCCCGCTGCACGTCCTCAAGGCTGCGTCCTGTTTTGGCATGGATCGACGCCGCCAACGAACCCAAGCGAGGGGTGTCGGTGAATCCCGGCAGGACGTTGTTGATGGTGATGCACGGGGCCAGTTCCCTTGACAGCGACTTCGCCCACGAGGCCATCGCGCCACGAAGCGTGTTCGAGACCCCAAGGTTCGGGATCGGCTCCTTGACGGAGGTGGAAATGATCTGCAGGATGCGTCCGTAGCCTTCGGCTTCCATGCCGGGTGCTAAGCCCCGAACGAGCCGGTGTGAGGCGTGAAGGTGCCGCTGGAACGGTCGAAGGAAGTCCTCCGGGGGTGCGCCGAGCAGCGGGCCGCCGGGGGGGCCACCCGCATTGTTGACGAGGATGTCGATGCCGCCGAGCTCCTTGACCACTTGGTCGACGGCGCGGTCGCAAAAAGCCTTGTCGCCGAGATCGCCGGCGA
>JALRLN010000082.1 GCA_023254445.1 Candidatus Poseidoniaceae archaeon
CAGAGCGGAGTTCGCGAACCCGACGAGCGAAGCCCATGCTCGATTCTATGCAGCCTTCCACGCCGCCGACGTTGGACGAAAGAACCACCTCACCCTCAGTGAATTTCGATCGGCCGTCACGATGGGGCTCGGGATGAAGGTCTCGTGGACTGAAATTCGCGCCTACTTCCACGAGGCGGACAACGATGCTGACGGCGTGGTTGACATCGACGAATTCCTTCGCTTCCTCGAAGAAGAATGAGCATTAGTCCGTCTTGACCCAACCACCGTCAGGGCTTACGGTCCAGTGCTGCACGGCACCGTTGGCGTCGACGTACCACCCTGTCGACCCCTGTGAAGTTCCTTCGAGGGCCACCATCACGCCCGTCGTTGCGGCCTGTTCAGCCATGGACGCACGGGCTTCGGGGGAGAGTGATGGTTGCGCGTCGTCCGACGGAGGTGCACTGGCAGAAGGAACAGGTGATGGTGCTGATGAAGCGGGAGCAGGCGGTGGTGCTGATGCGTTCGCTGCTCCGTCGAGTTCGACCACGGTTTTCGCTTCTGCCGCTTCGACCATGGCGGTCTGGTCCTGCGGTTCCAACGACGCTTCGTCATCCCCCTCCTGCCTCCGCAGCATCGCCAGAAGCAGACCCGCGACCGTCAGAAGGAGAAGTCCTGCAAGGGAGACGACGGTGTTTGACGAACCAAACACACCGCCAAGCAGCACGGCGTCCACCTCAAACCACGTTTGAGCAATGAGGCCTTCCGTGCTTGTGACGGTGCACGACCGGTCGTCTCCGGAACGGTCGAGGTCGAGGACCCATGTGCCATCCACGAGATGGTCCACGCCCCCGGCCGTGCAGGTCACGCGAACGGAGGCGTCGTCCACCTCGACGAGGTTGCCATGCACATCCACGCCATGGACGTCGACGAGCGCTGTTCCTCCTTGCGACATGGACGTCCCGTTGACCTCGACAAACAAGCGCACTGCGGCACCGGGCACCACGTCGAGGTCGAGAAGCAGCACTGCCTCGTCTGCGATGAGGGTGAGCGCAAGCGGCCCGGCCTGTTTTGGGAGGACGCTCCACCATCCCGGCCCAGTCGTCGATGCTTCGACGACCACCACGCTTGGGTCGAGGTCGGTGGACACGTTGATCGCCGGGCCCATGTTTCCGTGCAGATCGATCCGGTCAAGCCGTACCTCTATGGGAACGCCAGCCACCAAGGTAGGCCCCACCGCATCGTCGAGCACAAGCGTGCTTGCACGGCCGGGCTCCACCGTGAGGCGAACCAAGCCAAACACGCCGTCGGCGTTCGCTCGCACCACATGACCACCAAGGGACGACGGGGCCCAACGTGCATTTGACGTGCGCATTGCGTCGGTTACGTCGACGCCGTCCACGCTCCAATTGAGGGCGATGCCGTCGAGGCGATGGCCGAACGCATCCGTCAAGACTGGAGAGAGGTCCACGGCCACGTCGGCGGGCACGAGGTTCTGCTCGAGGTCGAATCCGATGCGTGCCAGCCGGCCTGGTTCGACCAACGTCGACCATGTGCTGGAGAACGTCGTGTTGGTCGTGGGTGAAATCCATTCCGCATGAAGCGCGATGGCTCCGAGGTCCTGAGGTTCAAGGAAAGCGATGCCGTTGGCCACCACGAGGCTGCTGCCGTCGCCCTCGGACATCGACCAGGTGGCGTTGACCACCATGTGGTTCTGAGCAAGGTCCTCCGCCACGGCGGTCAACACGACGCTGTCTCCCGCGGTGACGGTTGCATGGGTGGAGGCAACGTGCATGCCCACGACGGCTCCAAACCCGACCGTCACCGTACGGCTGGCCATCAACCCGGCATCGCTCACGGTGAGCACGAAGGTGCCCGTATCTGTGGGCGTCCACAAGGGGCCATTCGGCCCCGCAGCCACCCGCCCGGAGGGGATGCTCCAATTGGTCAACGGCACCACAACAGGAGCACGCGCGCCAAGCGAATCGCTCAGCAAGGCCTCAAGCTCCACCTCTTCGCCAGCGGGGAGGGTGGTGTTCGCACCGCCTTCCACCTCAATGTCAAGCAAGGCTGCGTCCGCAGGGAGCACCGAAACACTGCCGTTGCCGCTGATGTTGCCTTCCACGGCATGCACGGAAACGTTCCAGACTCCGGGCCTGTTCGGGAAGAAGACCCCCTCGGCATCGATGACGCCGTGGTTTGACGACCATTGGACGCCCCCAACCTCGCTCCAGGGCATCGAAAACCCGTTGGCGTCGACAAGTTCTGGCCGCAGTTGAAGGCCCTCGCCGCTCCTCATGCTCAGCCCCTCTGGAAAGACAAAGGCCACGGGGAGGTCAGGCACGACGTCCATCTGTTCGCTCGCTTCAATGTCGTTCAACCGCATGGTGACGTCGTACGTCCCCGGACGAGGAAGCATCACCACAGGCATACCAACCCCCTTCGACGTTCCATCGATGAACCACGCCACGCCGTCGGCCTGTGCTTCATTGCCTTGGGCGTCAACACCCACCGCGTTCAAGCGAAACGGACGACCGGACACCGGCGCACTGCTGAGGTCCAAGGCAAGGCCGACGGGCCGTCCCGCGACCACGGTGATGTTGGTCGAGGCCTGCAAGTCCCCGTGCTCTCCGGTGATCTGAACGCTCCCTGCACTCCACGGCACGAACAGCCCCGTCGCTTCGATGGAACCGTTGCTCACCGACCAATTCACGGCCCCTTGGACCGGTTGCCCCGCTGCATCCCGCAGGTCAGCGCTGACAAGCAGTGCCTGGTCGGCGGTGATGGTGGTACGCGACACGTCCAAGGACATCGCCACGGCCGGAGCGCGGGATGGTGTGTGCTCGGCGTCAAGCAGCGTCGCTGAAGGGTTGAAGGGCGCGCTCGCAAGGAGGAAGAGGACCAGGACAATGGAAACCTTCGCTCCACGCATGCCCTTCGCCACCCACCCCTTTCGGCGTTCAGTCCTTCCACTCGCTCCAATCCGTCGCGCCCTGCATGCGGTACCACCACACACCCTGCTCGTCTTCGTACCACTCGGTGCCGTCTTCATCGACGCTGATCTCCGACCCGTTCGAGCCTTCGACCGCCTCCTCGTTCGTGGATTCAACAGGTTCGGGAACGGCAGGGACGTCCTTGGCCTCACCTGGGCCCGCTGCCGGACCGGGCGCTGGGCCGCTCGGACCTGCTGTTGGACCCGGTGCTGGGCCGCTCGGACCTGCTGCTGGGCCCGGTGCTGGGCCGCTCGGGCCTGCGGATGGTCCAGGGGCAGGTGCGTCGTCCTCGTCGTCCTCGTCGTCTACGTCCCAGTCATCGGACGAACCGGAGCGCAACACGCGCAGGAGCAGCACGGCAAGGGTGACCGCGACGATCGCACCGAGACCAACACCGATGTAGGACACCGGTGAGTTCGCGACGAAGAAACCGTTCAAGGTACCTTCCACGGTGATGGTCGTCTCGGCGTTGACGCTGCCAGCGGTCACCGTGACCGTGTGCGTGCCATCGTTCATCGTCAAGAGGTACCACGTGCCCACACCGGTACTGGAATCAACGCCTTGGAACAACGGCGTACCGTCTGCATCGGAGTAGAAGACCGTGCTTGATGGCGGCACAGGAATCTGGTTGTCGAAGGCATCCCACGCGGTGACGGTGAGGGTGACGTTGGCCAACTGATCCACCATGGTGGACGAGAGGGTCATCTCGAAACGGTCCACCGTGGTCTGTGGCTCCACGGTCACGTTCCACGTCCCTTCCACCCCGTTCACCTCGTAGGTCAGCACGTGGGTGCCGGCACGTCGTGCAAAGTAGTCGTAGGTCGCTCCACCGGTGGCGTTGATGTCCGTCGCGTCCCCGAGTCCTTCCGACCACAAGACGTCTTGCGGGAAGGTGTTCCCATCGGCGTCGATGCCGGTGACCTCAATTTGCGTGTGGTCACCAGCAAAGAGGGAGAATTCTGGCTCCGGCGCCCTGAGTTCAACCGCCACACCATGCGTCACCTCAACCTCAACGGAACGAACGACTTCGGCACCTCCGTCGGTCAGGCCCGTGACCTCAATGGTCCACGAACCTACGAGCGTTGCCTCCCATCGCAGGGCTGATGCGAGGAGTGAGGCAGTGATGTCCGCCTCCCCGTCGTCGCTCCTGATGGTCCACGAGAACGCGTCGGTTGGGATGGGGTTGCCTTCCGCATCGTTGGCCGTCACGGTAAACTGGAGCCCATCGTCAGCGGTGATGTCGAAACCGGTCCCTGAATCACCGTCCTCCAAGGTCAAGGCGGTCAGCGTGATGTCGAACAGGTCACCGTGCACCACGGTGATGCTGATGCTTGCAGCAAAACTTGACTCGCCTTCGATGTGAACAGCTTCGAGGGTGTAGGCTGCATCGTCCGCGAGCACGGGTCGGAACGTGGTGGCCTGCGCGTCGATTTGCGAAAGCACGGCTTGGTCCGTCCACGTCGAATGGGTCACGGACCAATTTGCGACCACCGACCATCGGTTGCCCTTCTGGTCCACCGCGCGAACCGATGCCGTCAGCATCTCATCCGCCGTCATGGTGAAGGATTCATCGTTGACGTCCCCGGAATCGACGACCATCACCAACTGCACCATTTCGCCTTGGCTGACGGCGATGCTCACGCTGGCGAAGAAGGTCTCATACCGTGCTTCAACGATCTTGGCCCCACGCGAGGTCGGTGACCACACAGCAGGTTGCCCTGCGAGCAGCGAGCCGTCGGCAATGCGGGTCCAGTTGTCCTCGGGAAGCACAACCAGCAGGCGGTTGCCACGCACGTCGATGCGCGTGGTGTTCAGGTACACGAGTTCGTCTGCAGTGATGGACAAGGAGGAGGCGCTGACCTCGAGCGCCGCCATTTCACCATGGCCGACCGTGATGTCGAGCGAACCAGACGCGCCAGAGGCCGAGGTTACGGAGAGCACCCAGGTCCCAACGTGGTCGGCTTCGTACGTCATGCCGGATTCGGAATAATTGCCGTCGGTCGTGGACCACGTCAGCCCGCCCGCGTCAGCGACGTCCATGGCGTTGCCGTGTTGGTCAACCACAACGTGCGTCACGTCGCAGGTCGTCCCTGCAGGGACCGTTCCGGTGCACCCAGAAAGCAGGATCTGGTCTGGAGCACCGGGGACCACGTCGATGTTCACCGTGATGGTCGAAGATTGCCAGGTCACGTCGACCGTTTGCGAACCCGCCGTGACAGGGTGGAAGGTCGAACCGGACATGGAGCCATCGCTCGGCGTGAACGTGATCGTTTGACCGGCCACCGCGTTGCCCCAGTCGTCGGTGACCATCGCGGTGATGTCGAGGGTCTCGTCCGCAGTGATGGTGGCCGTCAACGGGTCCACCACCAAGGTCGTGGGGCTGTTCGGCACCACCGTCACGACGAGCGTGTCGCAAACGGCGCCGTAGCAGGCCTTGACCCACTGCTGACCGGCCGTCTCTGGGGTCCAGGTCGCTCCGTTCATGCTGCCGTCCGAGACGGAGTAGGTGATGCCAGACGGCGAGAGTGGGCCGCTTGAGAAGTTCACGGCGGAGGCAAACACGGAACCCGACGTCCCAGCGGTGAGGGTGGTGCTTCCCATACCGACGCTCAACGAGAACACCTCGGTGTAGTTGAGTTGCACAATCGGGCGGTCCGCATCCACGCCCTCGCTGGTCACGACTCGCATGCTGGCGGCACCGATGTTTGGCGTGGCGACGATCAGCCACACGTGGTCACCGCTCAGGGACATCGCTTCGTAGGTCAGCGGGATCACCACCCGGCCGCTGAAGCCGTAGGTGACGGTGGTGGAGCCAAGCGCAGGCCCGTAATCGGTGCCCGACGCCATACCCGGTGCACCCCACGCCACACCACTGCTGCTCTCGTTCCACGTTGAACCAAGTTCCGTCCAGGTCGACGCGAGGACGCGATGGGCCGTCAGCGTCATCGATGTGGTGCCGCCGACGCCGAGCCAACCGCTGCTCAACACCTGCAGCGACAGGTGGGCAGAATGCGCTTGGAGGGTCGGGCTCAGGGGCACTTGCCCAAAGTCAACACCGACGACCATGCGGCAGGCATCGACGACGCTCGAACCACCGCACCCAACGCCTGTTCCAAGCGTGGCCGTTGAAGCGGCACCGTAGTTGGTGCTTCCACTTGCGTTGGTGATCATGCCCTCGCGAACGCGGGTGTGCCCGAGCGACGCGACTTCGTTTCCGGTTTGGAAGCGGTACGCATAGCGCGTGTCACCGAGGTCGCTCGTGTCCGGATCGCCCAAGGCAAAGGACCAGCGGGACGACGACGGGCCGGGGATGGACTGGTTGACGCCTTGCACCCACCATTCGTACAC